>JBOGOP010000009.1:0-48421 GCA_050747225.1 Pyrinomonadaceae bacterium | reverse complement strand
GCACTGTCAGGCCCAACGAGCTGGCGACTGGCCGCCGTCTCTACAACTCCGCGGCAATCATTCACGATCGGAAACTAGTGGGGTTTGCCGACAAAACTCTGCTGCCGGAATACGACGTCTTCGATGATCCGCGTTATTTCGAACCGGCGCCAGCGCGTCAATTGTTTGCAGTGGACGGCTGCAAACTGGGTGTGGCGGTTTGTGAAGACTTTTGGAACGACAAAACATTCTGGCGCGAACGACTCTATGCACACGACCCCGCGGACGAATTGATCGAACTGGGAGCGCAGATCCTGATCTCGATAAACGCTTCGCCGTTCAATAAAGGGAAGATGGGGCAGCGTTGCGCGATGGTCTCGCATAGAGCGAAGGCGGCAAACCTCCCGATTGTGTTCGTCAATCTTGTCGGCGGTAACGATGGAATAATTTTCGACGGCGCCAGCATCGTTTCGGACGCACAGGGAAAAATAGTTTTGCAGGCGCCTCCTTTCGAGGAGTTTTTTGGAACAGTTGACCTCGACTGCGACGTGGCGGATTCGCGCTGTCTGCCGGGTGACGACATCGCAACCATCCGCAGCGCGCTCGTGCTCGGCATTCGTGATTACGCGCGCAAGAACCGTTTCACCAAAGCGGTGCTGGGTTTGTCAGGCGGCATTGATTCTGCGGTGGTCGCTGCGCTCGCATGTGAAGCGTTGGGGGCGGAAAACGTTCTATCGGTAACGATGCCGTCGCCATATTCGTCGCGCTCGAGTGTTACGGATTCAGTGGAGCTGGGGCGTCGCCTGGGAATGAAAGTGATTGAGCATCCCATAACCAACACCTTCGAACTCCTGCTCAAGGAACTCGATTTGCCACCAGCGACCGCGGAAGCCAGTTCAAACGCCACGCAAAACTTACAGTCGCGCTTGCGTGGGAATATTTTGATGACGATATCAAACGCTGAAGGACGTTTGCTGCTGTCCACCGGAAACAAGTCGGAGCTCGCCCTGGGTTATTGCACTCTTTACGGCGACACCAACGGCGGACTGGCAGTGATTGGAGATGTGCTGAAGACGGAAGTCTATTCGCTGGCGCGCCTGCTCAATCGAAGCACGGAAATTATCCCCAACGCGATTGTTGAAAAGCGCCCTTCCGCGGAACTGGCGCCGGAGCAGTTTGACGATCAATCACTGCCACCGTACGACGAGCTGGATCCAATTCTAAAACTGTACTTTGAACAGAAGGCGACTCCTGAAGAGATCATCGCGGCGGGAAATGACTCAACCATGGTTTTCGATATTTTGAATCGCGTTGAATCGCCTGCCAATGAATTCAAGCGCCGGCAGTTGCCGCCGACGCTGATCATCTCGCGTAACGCGATAGGCATCGGCAGGCGTCGCCCGATCACGCATCGCTATCACCGGCCAACTGAGTGCTGATGTAGGACAGGCATTCCTGCCTGTCCATTCGAACGATTCCAGAGTTGGCGGAAAGGACAGACAAAAGTGTCTGTCCCACTCAACTCTTTGGAGTGCGGTGATCTGTCACCGCTTTCGTCCTGGGCGGCTTGACGCCCTCTTCCCTTTGTAGTTCAACCTAATCGTGGCCGCGACAAGTCGCGACCGGCCAAAGCGGTGACAGGTCACCGCACTCCAAAGATGTTACCGCACTCCAAAGGCCAGATGGGCAGGCATTCCTGCCTGTCCATTTCAACAACGCCAGATCAGGTCTAACAAGACGGACAGGCAGGAATGCCTGTCCTACTATGCATAGCGCGCGTAAACTGTTTTTACTTTCTCAAGAAAGTCCCGGCGATCGACGATGTAGTAAAGCTTGACGTTCCCTGAGCCGCCGGCGAGTTTTTCCATTAGCTGCTCGAGAATTTCAAACTGGTCGCCCGGCATGATTTCTTTCGCCTCAAGGTACCCGCCATACCTTAAACGCCGAATCAGGTCCTGCAAGGTCAGGCGGCCATCGAGTGTGCGACCGCCGTGAACGTGGCTGCGGCTGACCAAATACTGAATTATCACGACTTCGCTATAGATCGCCGGCGCGAGAAACAAGCGCGACCCCTCTCTTTCCCAGCCTGAATCCAGTCGCTGCGAACGGCGAATCGCGCGCAGTCCAGCGAAAATTTCTGCCCAGTCAGTTTTTGGTTCCAGGCGCGCCAGGTAAGCGCGGGCGGTTTCCAGCAACCAGGCATCGTCATCGAGATCAACATTACCAAGCAATGTGTCGAGCCAAGCGAAGAAAACAGTACGCTTGTCACTCTTTACCTCGATGACCTCGACCTGATTGTCTGTCTTCGGAAGAGACTTAATCAGTTGCCGGCGAGCCGCGTCAGTGTTCTTCCCACCCTCAATGCGAATAGTATCGAATCGCGCGTGCCACCGTTTGGCGGCATTGCAGTAGGGACAATGCGGTCGTGTCTCCTCCGAATCAAAGAAAGGCGGAACGGCTTTCGCGGCGGTCAGCTCAGCGACCGTGGGAGAGTATTTTCTTATTTCCGAGTATGCCGTGCGCGGCGCCAGGCCGAGTTGAGTAGTGAAGATATCGAAAGTGCAGGCCAAACAAACCAGCGTTGTGAATTCCGTCAAACTTCCTGGCGGGAAGGCGCTGAGGTCGAGCTCTCTTCTCTTCTTCGCGGCGGGCATAACAGGATCTCGCTACCGATACGAACAACACTTCGCGCCTGCGGCGCTCATTGCGGGCGGGACGCCCGCGCTCCCAGCAATTCACATGAGCGAAACCAGGGCCGGTTGTAATCCTTCATCGGTATGCCCGACTGCGAGATCGAGCTCAGTTGCAACGTCACCGGTCGTGGCTTTGAGTTTCTTGAAATCGAACAGCTTGTGATCCAGAAGGTGTGACGGCGCCGCATTGCCGAGCGCATTCAACATCGAGCTGCGAATGTTTGGAATATCTTTTTCCAATTCGGTTATCAACCGCATGATTCGCGCGCGCTGTAAGTTTGGCTGCGAGCCACAAAGGTCACAGGGAATGATCGGAAACGCCTGCGACCCTGCAAAAGCGGCGATATCAGCTTCGCGGCAGTAGGCTAGCGGACGAATCACTGTGTTTCGGCCATCGTTTGAGCGCAGCACGGGCGGCATCGCCTTTAGTGAGCCGACGAAGAAAAGGTTCAGCAAGAACGTGGTGATGATGTCGTCGGCATGATGGCCAAGGGCGATTTTGTTACAACCTTCCTCGACTGCGAGGTTATAGAGAATTCCACGCCGCAAACGCGAACAGACTGAGCAATACGTCTTGCCTTCGGGAACCAGACGCTTGACGATTGAATACGTGTCTCGTTCAATTACTCGAAACGGAACACCACGCGTTTCGAGATAGCCAGGCAAGACATCCGCTGGAAAACCCGGCTGTTTTTGGTCGAGATTCACCGCTAGTAGATCAAAGCTCACCGGCGCGCGTGGCTGCAAATCGAGTAACAAGTCGAGCATGGTATAGCTGTCCTTGCCCCCCGACAGGCACACCATTATGCGATCGCCGTCTTCGATCATGCCGAAGTCCTCGATAGCATTGCCAACCGCGCGCAGCAGCTTGGTTTTAGTTTTATTCTGCACGGACATGCTGTTACCAAGAATGCCACGTCTAATTTGCTGGTGACAAACGGAGGCGAGACTGCTGGTTGCTTGACCGCGAGTATATGCGGCAAAAATAACGACTGTGGGGCGGGTTGGTGGTCAGTCTCCATCCGGGAGCGACACAGTTGGCGGAAGGTCCAAAAACCGCTTGTCGTATCCCGCGTGCTGTGGTACGGTTCTGGGCCTCCAAGGTGTTTTGTCCCTGAGTTTTCCATTTACCCCCACTACCCAGGGACGGTTGCTCGCTCCCACAGTTAAAGAAGTTCCCAGTTTCAATGCTTCGAATTGTCTTTAATGAAGGGTCGGCTTTTGCTCAAAGTTAAGACGGGGAATCCGACAACCAATGACCACGCTCTCTGAACCTGCTGAGCCTGGCGGCGATGCCGCCGCCGGTCTTGGGGCTATAGATCCATTTCAGATCAGTCAGTCCTTCGATAAATGGTTGCGGGACCTCCAGACAGCCAGGGGTCCTCTTGCTCGTGAAACCGCAGAGGCCGAGAAAGCGGAAAACTCCGAAATCTACATCGGCTCGTTCCCTGGCTCAAATTGCGAAATTACCTTTGATGGCGTCTTGCATTTCGAAGGCTACTCAATGGGGAACATGAGTTCGCCCGACGGCACCTTGGTGTTGACAAAGCGAGGGCGCATAGAAGCAGATGTCAACGTTAAGTCTGCCGTAATCAATGGCTGGGTTACGGGAAACATTACTGCGACCGAAAGCGTGATTCTTGAGAGCGAGGCCCGGGTGACGGGACAGATCCGCACGCGCGCGCTTTCGGTGCGGCTCGGGGCGGTTTTTGATGGCGAATGCTTATTCAGCGCCCCTGAGAATTCCGGTGTAGTTGCCGAGTCGTCCAAACAAAAGCGGTCTAACTGGCTCGAACACCTGGCAGCTGCCGCGGGCGCCTGAGCGTTTCGCTTCTATCTGAAAAACGATCGGACATTCGAGCGTGAAAAAGAATTGTTTCACCCATTACATTTGCGTTGCAGGTCTAGACATCGAAAGGTCTGTTTGTCTATTATGTTTTTCCCGCTTCTGGGCGGTTGACTAATCAAGCAGTCGTCAGGGCTGATAATTCCAAAAACAAGGCACGCGCGTTTTTCGTTACTCTACCGTCTCCGATGGCACCTGTGACTTATTCCCGCGGCCCCCAAACTACGGAGGTTTACACACATGCTTAGGATAGGAAAGAATCCAAAGGATTCGGCGGACAATGAAATTTCCGCCGAGAAACAGGACGCGTCGGCGTATACCACCCCCAGAACGTATAGTTCGTATCAACCGGCATCGCCGGAAGTAAAGGCACAGCCTGAATATGCTCCGGCCTCGCCAAAGGCCATGACCGAGAGCGAAACATTGGCACGCGAAATCAAGGAAGGCAATCTCAGTGGCTTCGTTGGCAGCGGCACGGTGGTTACCGGAGAAGCCAACTTCAAGGCGATGATGCGAGTTGATGGCCACCTGTCTGGCCGCATCAACTCGACCAGCGGGACGCTGATTGTTGGAGCCAATGGTAAAGTCGATGCCAACATTGAGGTCGCCGTCGCGATAGTCCACGGTACCGTCAACGGCGACATCATTGCCACACAGCGCCTCGAACTCGGTCGCGCCGCCAAATTGAATGGCAACATTCAGACTGCTTCACTGATGATCGAGCCGGGCGCCCTTTTCGAAGGTAGCTGCAAGATGATCAAAATGACCGCCGGCAAAGGCAAGACTAACGGCCGCGATGATCAGCCACTCGATACCACCAGCATGAAACCAATCAACGCAGACGCCAGTCCGGAGTCTACGGAGATCGCGAACGTCTCGAGCGTCGCAAGCTAAGAGTTTCGCAAGCGAGCTTTTGGCGCCTCGTCCTTGAAAAGGGACGAGGCGCTTTTGTTTTCAGAGGAAGTCGTCCACTGCCGTCCAGCACCTTGACATAACCAAGCTGCCTGCCTGATACATAAAGAGCAAAATCCCGCGCTAGGTAACCAACATAAATGCGTTATTCGGTCTCGCTGCTCTGTAACGAACACATGCGACGAAAGCAAATGAATCTAAATGTCACGCCGGATTGCATTCGTTCTCTAACTGCGTGTGCCCTGCTGCTTTTCCTCGTGTCCAGCGCTATCTCGCAAACTCGCAGCCGGAAACTACAGAACCCGACCTCTGGCGACCCGGTATCCCGGATTTTGTTGTTGCGAATTGTTCGCGCCGAAGATGAAAGGCGCTGGGATAACGACTTGCGCGAATTGTTTAAGGCCCGGAACGCCAATGTGCGCGCCCGCGCCGCGCTGGCGGCGGGACGCATCGGGACCGAGGAAGCTGTCGCTGATCTTATCCCGTTACTGCAGCGAGATGACGAACCGGAAGTACGCGCCATGGCTGCGTTTGCGCTCGGGGAAATTGAATCGCCGCTCGGGGCAGACGCGCTGGTTGCTCTCTTAAGTGACCTGCATGATTCTCCGCAGCGGTCACGAGCCGTCGAAGCCCTGGGCAAAATCACCGCAGCTTTGCCAAAGGAGCAGGAGAAGCGCGCCCATGAGTTGGCGGCGGTCGTTCTGGAAGCCCTGAATTTCGAGGCGAGCAGACGTTCCGCTCCGGATAATTTGACGATTTTACTTGGCTTAACTGCCGTTTTGCGTGCGAAACCAGACGGTGCCGGGCCTATCGTTGCCAGGTTTCTGCATTACTCGGACCCCCGCGTTCGGGCCGATGCCGCTAATACCCTCGCCCGGCTCAAATTGAAAGACGGCAACGAGGAACTGCGAAAACTTCTGGTCAGCGATCCGGATCCGGTCGTGCGCGCAAACGCCGCGCGCGTAATCGGTGCGACGGAAGACAGGGCTTCTTTCGATGCGTTGCTGGATCGAGCACTGAAGGACAAGGATTCTCGCGTGCGCGTTAGCGCAATAAGGGCGCTGGGAGCTTTGAAGGACTTGCGCGCCGCCGATCCTCTCACGAAGCAACCCATAAAGTGGAAGGCGCAGAATGAAGCATTAGAATTAATTACCGCTCTCGGCAATATCTTCGCTTCGAGAGGCGGTGACCATAGGCCAAAGCTTATGGGCGATTCCCCTATCGAACTTTCAGCCCGCGGTCTTGTCGACCTTGAGGTTGATAATGGATCAGTCATGGCCATTCATCCAGAAGTTCACGTCGCGGCGGCCAGGATTAATCCCGAAGACTATGAAAAAGCGGTCGAAGAATATTTTCGTTGGACTGAAAAAGATTTGTTATTCCCGTTTAGGAGTTGGCGGAAGTCCGCTGCGCTGGCACAAGGCCTCGGTGTAATGCCAACTTTGAAATCTGATGTTTACGGTCCGGGAATCTTGACTCTTCAGATTGAAGCGGAAAAGCGGTTGCGAGTAATGCTCAGTGACCCACGATTGCCTGTGTTAGCGACACCGGATGTATTGCAAGCTTTAGCAGAGTTCAAACCGAACGACCTCGATGAGGTGTTGCGCAAGCATCTCAACGAATCTGATGTCGTCATCAGCGCGACAGCGGCGGGACTATTCGCCGATCTGCCACCCGATGAAGCCAGCGCGAACGCACTCATTGCAGCTTTGCCGACCTCATTGTCCGATGTGCAGCTAAACGACGCCGCTCTGTCAATTCTCGATGCGCTTGGAAAACAAAAGACCGCGAAAGCTAACGATGCCATTAAGACCGCGCTCAATTCGCCGGATCATCTCATCCGCCGCAAAGCCGTCGCTGTTTTGAAGGCAAATGGGGCCGGAGATTTCTCGTCACGCATCGGCACCGTGCAGACCCGCAACACGGCTGCAGACTACCAGCGCGCTCTCGATCGAATCGGCAGACGCTTTGACGCCGTAGTCACGACTTCTAAAGGCTCCTTTACGATTGAATTACTACCCGACGACGCGCCCCTCAGTGTCGACAATTTTATTCAACTCGCCAAGCGTAAATACTTTAACGGGATCACAATTCATCGCGTGGTCCCAAATTTTGTCATCCAGGACGGTGACCCGCGCGGCGACGGCAATGGTGGCCCCGGCTATCAAATTCGCTGCGAGATAAATGAATCGCCTTACCAGCGCGGCGCGGTCGGCATGGCACTTTCTGGAAAAGACACTGGTGGGTCACAATGGTTTGTTACGCATTCGCCGCAACCGCATCTCGACGGCGGCTATACTGTGTTTGGGAACGTTGTCACCGGAATGGACGTCGTTGACAGTATCGCTCGCGGCGACGTGATACGTTCTATTGTAATAACAGCGGCACCTCCCGGCGGTTCGAACCGGCGCCGGTAATAATGGTTGTTTCAAATGCCTAAGATCAACAAGCATTCACGGCAGGCGACCTTGAAACTTCCCGCCAGCCCGACTGGCCCGCAAGTTTTCTTCATATGCCTTTTCGTCCTACTATCGTTTCCTTCCACGGCGCAAACGCAGTCGCGGCAGCCAACTGAAATCAAGCAACATCGTTATCAGATTCAATTGAAACTCGATTTCGACGCGCGATCTTATTCCGGTTCCGAACGAGTGCTCTGGATCAATCACGGCGAGCACGCTGCTGCGGTCCTCTACTTTCATCTCTATTCCAACCTGCGGCCACCGGATCTGGCATCGCCTGCGGTTAACGTCGAACCGCAAACCGGAGAGCCTGAGGAGCCACGTATTGAGATTATGCAGGTGCGCTCCGCGACAGACGGGACACCGCTGCCCTATGCAATCGATGATCAGGGAACAACGTTGCGCGTCAACCTGCGTGAACAGGTCGCACCAGGAAATTCGGCGGAGGTCGTGATCGACTTCAGGGGAACTGTGCCGGAAGTCGATCAGGATGAAACGGGCCTGACCGCGCACGTCGTTAAGCAAGTCAGCGCCGCCCTGCGCGGGGATCGCGAAATGCGGCGCCCACGCGACCTGAACTTCCGTTGTCGCGGTGTCATGCTGCTGGGCACATTCTATCCGGTGCTCGCGGTCCACGATGGCGATGAATGGCTGCGCAAACTCGAGCCTAGCGTCGGCGATATCATCTTCAATGAAACCGCGGACTACGAAGTGAAAATTGAGGCCGAGCCCGGTGTAGCTGTCTTTACCTCTGCCGGCGAGGACCCAAAGGCAAGCAACGAAAAGATGCTTGTCTTTTCTGCCCCGACGCTGCGCGACTTTGCCATCATTGCCGGCCGCAACCTGCGTTCTGAACAGTCGCAAATTGGAGACACGACCGTTCGGTCCATATTTATTCCGGAGCACGAGCGCGTTGGAAAACGTGTGCTGACAATGGCTAAAGACTCTTTGCGGATCTTCACCTCAAAATTTGGTCCGCTGCCATTTAAGACGATCAACATTGCTGAGGCGCCGCTGGTTGCCGGTTTGGGAAGCAAAGAGTTTGCCGGCCTGGAAATAATCGCGAGCGCGTACTACGTCGATTTCGACTCGCCGGCAATGCGCAATCTTCCGGAAATTATTCGCGAGCAACGCCCTTCCGTGGAAGAGAGTCTCGAATGGAGCGTGGCGCATCTAACCGCTCACGAGTGGTGGGGGCGGGCCGTGGGCAACGATCCGGCGCGCGAGCCTGTGCTCGACGAAGCAATGGCCAGTTGGTCGGCGTTGTTGTACTTCCGGGAAACTTATGGCGAGCAAAAGGCAGCGCTGGTTTTGGAGGACCAGCTGCAGGGCGTCTACCGTTTATACCGGACCTTTGGCGGCGAAGACATGGATGCGAACCGGCCGTCGCGTGATTACCGCAACACTTTCCAGTATGCCGCCGTAGTTACTACCAAAGGCGCGCTGATGTTTGTTGAGTTGCAACGTCTGCTCGGCGAGGAAAAACTGCTTGCGGCTTTGAGAAATTACTACCGGACAAATGTGCTGGAGATTGCTGAGCTTGACGACCTTCGCGGCGCGCTTATCGCGGAGGCTCCGTTGGAACAAAGACGCGGAGTGGCGCGCACATTCACGCGCTGGTTAGCCAGCAGGCGTGGCGATGAGGACATCGCCAAACCCGATCCGGAATTGGCAACTTCCCTCGGCTTGCCCCCCAGGTCAAACCAACAGCGCGGCGGCGATCGCAACCCGCTTAGCGCCTTCGCACGCGTGGGAAAATTCTTTTGGCAACAAGTGACGCGAATACGCTGAAGCTAGGACAGGCATTCCTGCCTGTCCCTGTCCCATTCAGAATAGACAGGATTGACGAGATGAACTGGATTACAAAACCCGTGATCTCAGTGCTCCATTGCTCGGCACCATCATGTCCATCTTGTTAATCGTGCCAAAGTTCTGAACCGATCGGAAAATGTCGAAACCGTACCAACTTCAAGGCCCGGAACTCCTCGACCCAACTCCCGAGCTATCGAGAGAATCGGTCAAGATTGAGGACAGTCTCGAGCGTCTGAGTTGGTTGATGGACGACCTGATCAGGATTCCGGGAATCAACTGGCGCTTTGGATTGGATGCCCTGGTCGGTCTTATCCCCGGCTTCGGCGACACCGTCACTTCGCTTGTGTCCTTCTACATTTTGGCTTCGGCGGTGCGCTATCGCGTTCCTAAAGTAACGCTGTTGCGCATGGGGCTGAACATCGGTATTGACTACGTGGTGGGATCGTTCCCCTTTGTTGGCGACCTTTTCGACGCGTGGTGGAAGTCTAACCAGATGAACGTCGCCCTGCTTAGCAAGCGCGCGACTGTATCCGCAAATGGAGCACGCAAGGGTCAGCTGAGCGACTGGTTGTTTGTGGCTTTGATAATTTTTGTGCTGGCTGGGTTGGCGATTGGTTCGGCGGCTTTGAGCATATACCTGCTCTTGCTGATTGCCGGGCAGTTCTCAAACGCTGTTGCGCCGTAGCCGTGGCGCTATGGCACCTGGGTTACAACCTCACGCTCTTTGTTGTGCACGGCCAGGACACGGTCGAGAGTTGACTTCAGCAAATCCAGGCCACGTTCTCCGGCTGCAAAGCTACGCAGTTTTCCTTCGCCATCGAAAAGATAATAAGCCGGCACGTAACCTTGATCGTTCTGGAAAGCGTCCTTGAGCTTGTGTTCGTTATCGATAGCGCAGGGCTCGGTGATCGAGTTGGTCGCAATAGCAGAACGCACGCCTTCGACATCCGTGTCCGTTTCGTAGCGCGGCATGTGAACCGCAACCACCCGAAGCCCTTGCTCCTTCAATCCTTCGCGCCACTCGGCAATGCGCGGCATATTCTCTTTGCACATCCCGCAGCTCATCGACCAAAAATGAACCAGAGTTGGGTGACCCCTGGCTTCTGTTTCAGCGTGGGCCTGTGTCCCACCAAACCATTCTGTCGCGCCCTCAAGTCGCGGCATTTCTGTTCCAATTCTCATTCCCATGGGTTTTTCCTGTCGGAAAAGACCGACGACCGATGACCGATGACCGTTAACAAAATGGTCGTCCGTCGCCGGTCTTCGGTCGTCCGTCGTCTTTACGCGTTCAGTGTCTTCTGACCGGGCTTCCACTCCGCCTGGCAAAGACCACCTGTTTGCAATGCTTGAATCACTCGCAGAGTTTCTTCAGCCGAGCGTCCGATGTTCAGATCGTGCACGACCTTGTAACGAAGCACCCCTTCGGGATCGATGATGAAGAGTCCGCGAAGCGCAATGCCGCGATCTTCGATCAGCACGCCGTAGTCACGCGACACATTCTTGGTCGCGTCAGCGGCAAGCGGATACACCAATCCTTCCACGCCACCTTTATCGCGCGGCGTCTTGATCCAGGCGCGATGCGAAAACACAGAGTCGGTTGACACGCCGATGATATCGGCGCCGATGCCTTGAAATTCTTCATAACGATCGCTGAACGCGGTCAGCTCCGTCGGACAAACAAACGTAAAGTCCAGCGGGTAAAACAAGAGGACGAGCCACCGGCCCTTGTAATCTTCAAGCTTGACGCCTTCATTTAGCTTCTCAAGGTTTTTTGTCGAGGCCATATCAAAATTCGGCGCGGGCTGGCCCACCATCGCCTTCTCAGTTGCTGTTGCTGTCGCTGCTGTCATGAATCCTCCAATTTTCTGTTAATGATTTTTTGAATTTTTAAGACCTGGGTCCTGATGCTATGCCTTGCGGCAGTCAGGACATGTTCCTCTTAGCGTCAGCTGAACTGACGCGGCTTGAAACTTCGACTTTCGCGCGGCTGCCTGCATCAGGTCGGCCGCCTGCGGAAGGTCAAAATCGACTAACTTCCCACAATCGTTGCAGATGGCGTGATCGTGGCGATCAGTCTCTCGGTCGTAACGACTGGCGCCGTCGCCAAACTTGATCTCGTGTACCAGCCCCGCTTCCTTAAGAAACCGGAGCGAGTTGTAGACGGTGGCATAACTGATCGTCGGTAAATGCTGCCTCGCCGCCTGGAAAATCTCATTCGCCGTCGGGTGGTCTTCCCGCGAACGAATAACCTGAAGCACCGCATCGCGCTGGCGCGTCAGCTTTTCCTCAGCCTTCTTTTCAGTTTGTGCCACCATCACTAGATTTAGACTAATTCTAATTATGGGCTTTGTCAAGTAGCGCTCGCGAAACGGCGGGGGTAAACCGGCCTTCCCAACCGCGAGGCTCTGCGGTTTGCTGGCAGCTCAAGCCTTGAAAGCCTTTCAACCAAGAATCACAGGTTCAAGTTTGTAATCTCGCAGGTCGGGAAGGCGGCCTTGCCCCGCTCCTACAGCGTCGGATGGTGAGCCGCGTAATCGACAATCGTCTCAACATAGCTCTCGAAAGGTGGACAGGCGATGCCGTGGGGTTTGAGTAAGGCGGTGGCCTGGGTGGTGTCGTATGTTTGCTTCAGGAAGAAATAGGGAACGGCGGAATGTGGCAGGCCGGTAATCTTCGGCGCGAGTGGCAGCATCAGCGACGTGTGAACCATGGGAGCTGGCACTGTGACAAGTGCTTCCCTACCCGCGAGGCAGCGCGAGATTGAATCAAAGAGCTGACGAGTCGATAACGGTTCTGGATCCGCAAGTTGAATCGTTTTGCCTATGGCAAGTGGGTCCCGCGCGAGCGTTGACATCGCCTCGACGACGAAATCAACCGGCACCAGATTCAAAGCCACCTCGCTGTTGCCGATGTTCAAAGTGGAAAGTACGGAGGGCCATTTCAGCAGATAAAAGATCAAATAATAAATGCCGTCATACTTGGCAGTCTCACCAATACGGGAATCGCCGCACACAACCGCAGGTCGATGAATAGTAATCGGCAATTCCGACTTCAGCGCGGCTACATCCAACTCTGCCAGATGCTTTGTCTCTTCGTAATAGTTGCGAAAGCCCGCTTCATGTTGCAGTTCATTCTCCAGAATTCGGCCGGTGCGTTTGCCGGCAACATAGCAGGTTGAGACGTAATGATAGTGACGCAGGTGAGGTAGCGAGCGGGCTAACTCGTTAACGTTGCGCGTGCCTTCAACGTTCACGCGAAATGCCAGTTCGCGAGCCACAGCCAGGTCATAGATTGCTGCCAGATGAAAAACAATGGTTGATTGGGTACGGGCGGTCTCCAAATCCGCCGGCGATAGTCCGAGGTTAGGTTCAGTTATGTCTCCTGACAAGAGCACGAAATCCGCGCTGGATCTGCAGGTTTCCTGGGCAATGCTCACGAGCTCCTGCTTTGCGCGCTCCGCGAATGCCGGCTGCACCAGCAAAAGAAAACGGCCGCCGTCCCTGGCAAGTCGCCGCAGCAAACGACTCGCGATGAAGCCGGGAAAGCCTGTGAGGAAAATTGTTTCGTCCGTGGACATAATCGTTTTCGCTGCGGCATGAGGTCAGTACCTAGCATGGTACTAACTTCATGCCACTAAGATGAGTGCTAAGCAAAACTGCATCACTACACCAGTCTACCGAAGTTGTCGCTTCGTCTTAACGGGCCGAGTATAATTCAGCGAGTTGACACGATGATAGTTGGAGAAACAATCATGAGAGTAGCACCGCGCAGGCTTGCGCTGACGGTCATCCTTGTCCTCGCTGCTGTCCTGTCTTTATCGGCGCAGCAACAGCCTGATTGCACGGTTCGCGTAACCCTGCTGCAGGTTAACGACGTCTATCAATTCGCTCCCGTGGATCAAGGGGCGCGCGGCGGGTTGGCCCGATTGTTAACGCTGAAGAAAGCGATTCAGAAGGAGTCACCTAATACACTCTTTCTGCTTTCCGGCGATACGATTTCGCCTTCAGTTGAATCGATCACCTACAAAGGGGCCCAGATGATCGATGCCTGGAACTTAGCCCAGCTTGACTACTCAACTTTCGGCAATCATGAGTTCGACTTTGGTCCGGACGTGCTCCGGCAAAGAATGCAGGAATCGAAGTTCAAGTGGCTCAGCGCGAATGTTATTGATAAGAAAACGGGAAAACCATTTGGCGATACGCCGCCGTATGCTGTGCGCGAATTTGAAGGTGTCAAGGTAGCGATTTTCGGACTAACGCTGGAGGAAACAAAGATTACTTCGAAGCCGGGACCGGAGGTTGATTTTCTTAACCCCTGCGAGACAGCGCGAAAGCTGGTAAACGAGATCCACGCGAGCGGAATCAAGACCGTAATCGCGTTGACGCATCTCTCAATGAGCGAAGACAAGCAAGTGGCGCGCTGTTCCGGCGTCGACGTAATCATCGGCGGTCATGAACATACTCTGCTGGAGTCAAGTTCCGGGGGCGCTCCCATTTTCAAAATGACCGCCGACGCCCGCGAATTAGGACAGATAGATCTGAACATCTCGAAAAACACCGGCGCGGTCGAAAGCATTGACTGGAAAATAATCCCGGTAACCAACAAGACACCGGATGATCCGCAATTTGCCGCTCTCAATCGCAAATATGGTTCACTCATCAAGGAACTCTCTCGAGTTGTGGGCCGCACCAGCGTTGACCTCGATGCCAGAAGCGCGGTCGGGCGAAATCAGGAGACAAACGTTGGCGACTTAATTGCTGACGCCTTTCGGGCCTCAACCAGGGCTGACGTTGCCTTGATGAATGGAGGTTCAATTCGCGCTGATGAGATAATTAGAAAAGGCCCGTTAACAAGAAGGGACGTCCTGTCGATCCTGCCGTTCAAGAACAAGGTTGTGAAGGTGGAAGTGAGTGGCGCAACCTTCCGACAAGCGTTGGAGCACGGTGTGGCCCGCAGCGCCGAGGATGCCGAGCCCGGTCGCTTCCCGCAAGTGTCTGGTATCAGGTTCACTTTTGACGGGCGACGTCCGCCGGGTTCGCGGATTGTCGATCTATCGATTAACGGTATGCCACTCGATGAAAAGAAAATGTACACGCTTGCCGCGAGTGACTACGTAGCCATCGATGGCGGCGACGGGTACGCGATGCTGAAAACGGCGCGGGTGCTTATTCCACGAGAACGTGGGCAATTCGATTCGGACGTTCTGCAAGCCGCGATTGTTGCCAAAAAAGTTATTGCCCCGAGAACCGACGGGCGCATCAAGCGTCTGGATCAGAACGAGAAACCGAAAAGCGATTGCCAGTAAAGAAATAATGGACGACGACGCTTACGAGGACGACGCTTCGCCGGCTGCGAAGTATGAGGCTAAAGAGCTCTTTCAGGAGGCTTACCAGGCCCAGTTGGCGCAGAACTACGAAGAAGCGATTGAGCTTTACAAGCGCTCGATCGAAACCTATCCGACCGCCGAAGCTCATACATTCCTCGGCTGGGTTTATAGTTTTCAGAATCGCTATGACGAAGCTATTGAGGAGTGCCTTGAAGCAATTCGCGTCGATGAAACGTTGGGGAATCCTTATAACGATATCGGCAGTTATCTGCTGGCCAAAGGCGATCCCTACAGCAGTGTGCGCTGGTTCAAACGCGCGCTGTATGCACCTCGTTATGAATCTTACGCATTTCCGCATTTCAATCTTGGCCGGATTTACGAAACACGGAAGAAGTACCTCGAAGCCGCCAGGCACTATGGTAAGGCGCTTGAACAGCAGCCGGGCTTTACGGAGGCTGCGGCCGGACTTCACCGGATGCAGGCGCTTCTGAACTAGTAAATCGTGAATCGTAAATAGTAAATAGATTTGAAAACGTCGCGGGAGTTCTTTTGCTATTTACGATTTACTATTCACGATTTACTATCCTCGTCTTCTGTCGCTTCTCATCCACGGCGACATAAACAACTTCTGCTTCAGTCACCCTCACCTGCTCAGCCTTTAATCCGATTCGTTCCGTTTCCACAATCACCCGAATTGTGATCGAGGTGTTCCCGACGTTCACCGTTTCCGCGTAGAAACTTACCAGGTCGCCGACGAAGACAGGCTTGTGGAAGATAACCTCGCGCATTGCAACGGTGACGAAGCGATCCATCCCGGTATGCCGGTGGGCTTCGATGGCGCCGGCCATATCGATGTAGCTGAGAATAACGCCGCCGAAGATTGTGCCCGCGGAATTGGTATCACGGGGCAGAAGCGTAATTCGAATTGCCGGGTCACGGTAAGAGTTCATTGGTTATGTCCCTCGAAGAGAGTAAATCGTGAATAGTAAATGGTAAATAGAAAAGCACAGCGGTCTCCTGGCGAGCGCGAAACCGGGTTAACACCAGGAACAAAATAACCGCGGGCGTGTCTAAGTTGCAGCTGGCTGCGTTGTACTGCAAAAACGAAAGGTTGGGTAGCCATGCTCACGTTCGCAATCTATAGCCTTGCTTCGCTTGCAATAACTCTCGTTCAGGATTCGATCGGTTCCGATTTCGGCGATCTGGGGCGTCAGTTACTCGGAGGTTTTGCGGTCGCAGTGGTCGTTGCAATCGCCTTCACTGTCATCAAACTCCGATTGCGTGATAAGCACCCAGCGGCGAAATTTATTTCTGTAACTTCCTGCGCTGAGGAAGACTCAACTTCGAAACCAGCCAGCGATTAGTTTCAGCCAGGAACCTAAATCATTGGCTGGCGCTCCGCACCCAGTCGGTTATCACCTGCTTCAATTCGTTCAGGTGGCCCTCAAAGAAATGGTCCGCGCCTTTGATGATATTTAGTTCAACGTTCGCGTTGTGTGATTCGATAGCGTCTACTAGTTCCTGCAAACGTGGGACACTGCCGAATTCATCCTGGTCTCCATGAACAAAGAGAATCGGCTTGCGGCACGACTGGAGGAAATCAAAATCATATTTGTCCACCGGCGTCCCAATGCTAATCATTTGCGGAACCCGGTTATCCCGGAGCCCTACTTCCAAACCAACGCGTGAGCCAAACGAGAACCCGCAAAGCGTAATTGGTTGCCCCGGAAAAGTCTTTGCAAGATACTCAAGGCCGGCGCGCACATCTTCGAGCTCACCTCGTCCTTCGTCGTGAACTCCGGTGCTTTGTCCTACCCCACGAAAGTTTATGCGCAGCGCAATCAAACCCGCGTCATTAAGCGCGCTCGCGGCGCGAAATACCACTTTGTTGTGCATTGTGCCGCCCCCGAGCGGATGCGGATGAAGCACGAGCGCAACTCCCCTACGCGCGCCGCCAGGTGGTTCTTTGAGGATCGCCTCGAGCTGGCCGTGTGCGGCTGGAATAAAGAGATTGCCGGCTGGGTACATCAGGCGAAACGTAACACAGAATTGGGAGCGGCGACCTCTTTTAGCAGCGCCACATGAGTTCACGGCGGTAGCGGTGGATCATATCTTGCCAACAACCGGCTACTGATACTGAAAGAACGTACTGGCTCAATTTGGATTTTGCGCGCTCGCTTTGATGCTGAACCGAGCGCGGTAGCGCCGGTGCTGGAGTCAACCTTGAATGATAACGATTGGCTGAGGATTCACCGAAAAGTTCGACGGTTCCCTGTCAGGATCACAGCTGCCGATCCAGTTGACTCTGGCATCCGGCGCTACCGCGCTCGTTTCTGCAATACTTCAATAGCCAAAACTAAACCAGTAATCGGAAAGAAGAATTCCTCTAGACACAGATTCTCCTTTCGACTACATTTGGTCTCCCGTCTCCGGTCGGATCGTTTTCAAAGTTATTAAAAGCGGAAGGTCACGATGATTGAGTCAAACTTTGTCCCCGCCGCCCCTCCTGCTCTATTGAGCCGCACGCAACTCTCAAATCAATTTCTACCTTCTCGAATACCGGAATCCCCGGCGCCATCGACGGACACGCAGTCGTCAATAGCGGAAGCTGAAGCTCATCGCTGGGCTCTGGTTGTTGATGACGTTGCAGATGTAACCGAGATGCTTGCGGTGTTGATGACGCATGCCGGATATGAAGTTTCCACCGCTTCCAATGCCCAGGAGGCAATCGCTCTGGCGCGCGAGAGCCACTTCGATATGATCATTTCCGATATCGGGATGCCCGAAATGAATGGCTACGAACTCGCTAAAGCCATCAGGCTGCTGCCGGGTTATGAGACGGTGCCGCTGGTGGCCGTAACCGGCTATTCAATGTTTGATGATCGTAATCGATCGTTGACCGCCGGATTCAGCGAGCATGTTACCAAGCCAATTGATCCCCGCGCCTTTCTCGAACTTATCGAACAACTGTGAGATTAGCCGCACCGGTCACAAACCAGTTGGGCGGTAAATGAAAACCTCGCCGCATCTTCCTGGAATTCTTCAATCTGAATCTGCAATGCGCGCAGTTCAACTCGGCGCGGCCGCTATCGCCATCGGCTTAATATTCTGGCAACTTCAGTTTTCGACCACCGCCATTTGCTGTGGAGATTTCGACGGCTACTATCACATCAAATGGAGCCGTATGCTTTGGGAGTCGCTGCGCAACCATACTTTTCCGCCAACGTTCACCTGGCTCCCGCTTACGACGCTCGATCCGAAACACTACGTAGATCATCACCTGCTGTTTCACTTCTTTCAGATGCCTTTCACCTGGTTTGGGGATCTCAGGCTGGGGGCAAAGATCTCCGCCAGTGTCTTTGCGAGCGTGGCAGTCTTCTCTTGCTATTGGCTGCTGGTGCGTCACCGAATTGGTTACTCACTCGTCTGGTTGCTGGCGTTGCTGGCCTGTTCGTCGGCCTTTCTGTACCGGCTCAACATGTCCAAGGCGCCGCCCTTCGCGATCATCTATCTGATCATCGGAATTCACCTGCTGTTCACCAGGAAATACAGGCCGCTGCTTCCATTGAGCTTTCTATTTGCGGAAACCTACGACATGTTTGTGTTGCTGGTTTTGGCGGCCTTTATTTGGGCGGCGGTCATTGGCTGGACGGACCGACGTTTGGAATGGCGGCCAATCTTCTGGGTCCTGCTTGGCGTTACGGCCGGGTTGGTTATCAATCCCTACTTCCCCGCCAACCTTCATCTTTTCTATGAACACCTGAAGGTCAAGTTAACCGTTTCGGATTTTTCCACCAAAGTCGGGAACGAATGGTATCCCTACGATTCCTGGCAATTTCTCGGGAACTCCATCGTGGCCTGCACCGCGATGGTTGTCGGTTATCTGGCGTTCGATCCCTCAGACCGAAAGCGCGCTCATCATTCGTTGTTCCTTCTGGTGTTTGCGACGGCGCTCATGATCATGATGGCGCGCTGGAGAAGAATCGCTGAATACTGGCCACCCTTCGCGGTAATCTTTGCAGCTTTCGCGCTTCAGCCGTGGTTAGCCGGGACGCATTCGACGTTGACCAAACTGTCAACCGATATGCTCGATGAGCTGCAACCGTTTCTTGACCGGCACGGGCCCGTGGCGTCAATCAAGGAGGACGAGCGCAGGGATTTGTGGAAATTAACTATCGCCGCAACTATGTCTCTTGTTCTTGGGATCGTCTTTTTTCTAAATATTGCCAACATCAAGGTGCTACACATTAAGGGTGTCATTGGAGAGATTGCGGAAAGTGAGCCACACGAGTATTACCGCGCCGGCGCACAATGGCTGCGCGCCAATCTCGAACCGGGCCAAATAATCTTCAATACAGACTGGGACGACTTTCCCCGGTTGTTTTATTACGACCCCAGTCATGCTTACGTCTCAGGACTCGATCCAACCTATCTTTACGACAAGAATCCTGCGCTCTCGCAGCTTTACGAACGCATCACGCTCGGTAAAGAAGAGGATCCAGGTCCCTTGATTCGCGATCGTTTCGGCGCGCGCTACGTATTTACCGATAACTCGCACGACGACTTTTTTGACATTGCCAGAGAGAGCGGCTGGTTTGAAATAGTCTACGAGGACAAAGATTGCACGATACTCCACATTCGCGATCAGAAAGTTGAACCAGGGCCTGAAGACGCGGAACCGGATGACACTTCTACCGATGAAGTACAGCCGGAGGCCATTCCAACTCCTAATCCTTGAAGCATTTGTCAGAGGTTGTCGGACGTTCCTAACTTTTCTCTTTTGGATTAATATCTGACGCACCATGCCACCTAAGATTACTGTTTCTACCTTGATACTTGTAGTCGCGATCTCCCTAACCTCATGTGGTAGTAGCGGGAATACCACCCCCGGCGGATCCCCCGACGCGCAACCGTCTCCTGCCCCACCAGCCAAGAAGGGTTTTGAAGCTGATCTGGATTACGTGCGCAAAGGCCAGTACACCTATGTCTGGGTTCTCTCGCGGAAGGACGGTAAGACGATCGACAAGGACGACGCGGCGTTTTTAAGGACCAATGCTCCGCAGGTTGTTGATTGGGTCACCACTGACGAAGGCCGGAAAGTAATCGCCGGGACGAACTTCGACCTGGCTAAAGGAAACCTCGAAATCCTTAAGAAGAGGTTTGTGGTGGAAGATTACACCGGAAGGTAAGGAGAGGAGCAGGCGGCAGCGGCAGGAGGCAGGACACACGAAAATCTCGTTGCTTTGTCCTGCCTCCTGCTCCTGCGTCCTGCCCCTGCCTTCTACGGTTTCTTCCCAAAGTCTCCAGCCTTGACGATCGTTATCTTCGCTGGATCGAAGTGCCGGCGCATTGCCGCGATGATTTGTTCGGGCGTAAGCGCCTGGAGTTTGGCGTCGAGATCGGCGTCAAACGCAAGCGTGCGGCCGATGAAAAGGTAGTTGTTCAAACGGCTGGCCAGCTCGTTGTCCTGTGCGCGGCTGACCTGGCGAGATTGCAAGTAGCCTGATTTGGCCGCCGCTACTTCCTCGGCGGTGAAGCCGTCTTTCAACATGCGCGCGATCTCTTCCTTGAATGCGGCTTCGAGCTTCTCAACATTCTGCGGTGCGTAAATCGCATTGGCAGTAAAGCGCCCGTATTCGTCAAACGCGCTAATGTTGATCCCTGAGCCGACTCCGTAGCTCAGTCCTTCTTTTTGCCGAATGCGCGCGGCGAGGCGCGAATTCAGGAAACCGCCGCCAAGCATATAATTGCCAAGCAGCAGCGCCGGATAGTCAGGGTTGTCGTCGCGTATTTTCAGATTAAAGCCGGCAACAAAGAATGCATTGGCTTTGTCCGGCGTCGGGAACGACTGGTTAACAGCGGGCACGTCCTTGTAAACGCTCGGTACGCGCGCGAAGGGCTTGGGACTTTTCCAGTTGCCAAAAAGATCGCCGACGAGCTTATTGATCTCGGCGTTGTCGAAATCGCCGATAACAGTGAGGGTCGCGTTTGAGGCGCCGTAGAAGTCCTGATAGAACTGTTTCGTCTGATCGAGTGTTACGGCGTTAACGTCTGCCACATCCTCTTCAGAAGTCGCGATGTAACGCACGTCGCCTTTGGGAAAAGGGCTGAGCGTACGGCTATAGGCGGTGAAAGCAATCTGCGTCGGTTCGCTCTTGTTCTGTTCAATATTGGCGAGTTGTTCCTGCTTGAGCAATTCAAACTCGCTGGCCGGGAAGGCAGGTTCGCGCAGAACCTCTGCCACCAGCCGCATCACCGCCGGCAAATTCTCGCGTGTCGTTTCCAATGTCATCACGGCCTGGGTTGCCCCACCATTAACGAAAGCGCGCGCTTTCAGGCGATCAAGCTCGTCTTGAATCTGCTGGCGAGTGTGTTTAGCGGTGCCACGCATCAGCATTCCCCCGGCAAACTGCGCGGCAGTGACGCGGTTCATCAAACTCTTCTCGTCGCCATAACGCAGCGTCATTTGGGCGACCACCTTGCCACCGCGCGTCTTTTTCTGGAGCAACGCCAGCTTGAGCCCGCCGGCTGAGCTACGAGAAGTGCGCGCTTCAATGTTGGCCGGTGAAGGGTCAAAGGCTTCGCCAGCCGCTACGGTCGCATCGCCCTTGTAGTCTTTTAGTGCCGCCGCCAGGTCCGGCGTCGCCGGAATCTCGGCGCGGTCTGGCTTGGCAGTCGGGATAAACAGTCCCAGCGTGCGATTCGACGGCTTGAAATAGCGCGCTGCCGCCTCGGTCACCTCTTCAGGCGTAATCTTGCGCAGTCGATCGCGATGCAGGAAATACAAGCGCCAATCGCCGGCGCCAATAAACTCGCTCAGCGTCACACCTATCTGATCCGAGTTGTTCAGCGCCAGTTCGATGTTCTTTAGTATCTGCGTGCGGGCTCGCTCAACCTCGTCTTTGGTCGGCGGTGTAGCGGTGATGCCCTCAATGGTTGCGATCAGCGTGTCGCGCGCTGCTTCGATCGAATCACCCTGGCGAACTTCCGCGCCCAAAATCGCCAACGTTGGGTCGTGCCACTGAAAATCAAAGCCAAAAATTGAACTCGCTTTCTTCGACTCAACCAACGATTTGTGCAAACGGCCAGAAGGTGTGTCGCCCAGTATCTGCGCGATGATGTCAATCGCGGCAAAGTCCGGATGCGAGCCGGCCGGAACATGGTAGAGCGCCTGAACAAGTTGCGTGTCGCCGGTGCGCCTTAAAGTTACCGCGCGCTCACCATCCTGAGTCGGTTCGATGGTATAGATCTTTTGCAACGTACGCGTCGGGCGCGGAATTGGCGAGAAGTATTTATCTACCAATCCG
Source organism: Pyrinomonadaceae bacterium (assembly GCA_050747225.1). Classification (GTDB taxonomy): domain Bacteria; phylum Acidobacteriota; class Blastocatellia; order Pyrinomonadales; family Pyrinomonadaceae; genus PSRF01. The sequence continues at coordinate 26,087 of JBOGOP010000009.1, read as the reverse complement.
AGTGTCTTCTGTTCGTCAAACTTGCCGGCAACTAGCAACACAGCGTTATCCGGTTGGTAGTAGTTGCGATAGAACGCTTGCAGCCGTTCGATCGGCACATTTTCAATGTCGCTGCGCGCGCCGATGGTGGTCTTGCCGTAGTTATGCCAGATGTACGACGCAGCCATCGAGCGTTCCAGCAGTACCAGGAAAGGGCTGTTCTCACCGAGCTCAAACTCGTTACGGACAACAGTCATCTCGCTGTCCAGATCTTTCCTGGCGATGAAGGAATTGACCATCCGATCAGATTCCAGATCGAGCGCCCAGTTGAGGTTTTCGTCGGTGGCGGCAAACGTCTCGAAATAGTTGGTGCGGTCGGACCACGTCGAGCCATTCGGACGCGAGCCGTGCGAAGTCAACTCCTGCGGAATGTTTGTATGCTTCGTGCTTCCTTTGAAGACCATGTGTTCAAGCAGGTGCGCCATGCCCGTCTCGCCGTAGTTCTCCGTCGCCGAGCCGACGAGGTACGTCATGTTCACGGTTATGGTCTGCTTGCTTTGATCGGGAAACATGAGAACGCGCAGGCCATTGGCGAGCCGGTATTCGTTGATTCCTTCCACGGAAGTCACGCGCTCAATGCCCTTTGGCAGTGCCGCTGCGGTTGTCTGAGCAAAAGCGCTGAAGGACGAAGCTAACAGGCTGGCTAGCAGGGTAAGGGCGAGCATCGCACGCGAAGAATGTAAATGTGAGTTCATAGATTTCTCCAGATTTAGAATTGATTTATTTGGTTGCGCGGGAGACTGCTTCGAAAATTTGAACGCTACCCTTTAGTGTCGCTAGTACTACGAATATATCTCAAGTTAGGTTTTGACGGAATTGATTCAAGCTCGTCACTGGGAGCGCCGTGGCGTCCCACCCGCCTGAGCACCGCAAGGTGCGACGATCTCTGAAAAGTTCAACTCGCGCCGTCTGGTTCGCGCTGCGCGCTCGCTGCGGGCGGGACGCCCGCGCTCCCAGTGAACAGCTTGAGATTTCAGTCATGGCACGAGCACAAGCTTACCAAACTGCGCTCGGTCTTCCATAAATTCGTGCGCGCGGCGCGCTTCAGCAAGTGGCAACGTCTGATCGACCACTGCGCGAATCTTTCCGCTCTCGATGAACTTCATGGCTTCGAGCAGCTCCGACTTGGATCCCATAAACGATCCCAGGATAGTTAGGTGACGGTAGAACACCTGGCGCAGATCAGTCTGCGCGGCAAATCCGCTGGTAGCCCCACAGGTAACCAGCCGGCCGTTCGTCTTTAGGGAGGCTATCGAACCAGCCCACGTCGCAGTGCCCGTGTGCTCGAATACCACGTCCACTCCTCTTCTACCAGTTAGTCGCCTGACCTCTTTCGGCCAATCTTCACGGCTGTAGTTCACCACCTCGTCAGCGCCGAGGTCTTTGGCCTTCGCAAGTTTTTCGTCCGAACTCGCCGTCGCGATTACGCGCGCGCCGCGGAGTTTGGCAACCTGGATTCCAATCGAGCCAACGCCACTTCCCGCCGCGTGCACCAGCACATCTTCACCCGGCTGAACCCCGGCGCGCGTTACGAGCATGTGCCAGGCCGTCACGGTCACCAGCGGCAACGCGGCTGCCTCTTCCCAACTAATGCCTGGTGGTTTCGGAATAACGTTCACGGCCGGGGCAGAGACGAGTTGGGCATAACCGCCATCGCGTCCGTAGCCGAGAATGTCATACTCGCGGCAAAGATTATCTCGACCAGCCAGGCATTCGGTGCAGTGGCCACAGGAGACACCTGGATGAAGCATGACTTCATCCCCACTGCGAACCCAGGAAACGAGGTCGCCAACTTCGCGCACCACACCGGCGATGTCATTGCCAAGGATGTGCGGTAGCGGAATCTCAATTCCCGGCAGTCCGCCGCGCGCCCAAATGTCGAGGTGATTCAGCGCGCACGCTTTCACTTCGACTAAAACTTCGTTGGCTTTGATAGACGGGTCAGGCGCGTCGGCGTATTCGAGTACTTCCGGTCCGCCGTGTCGTCTTAAGATGACTGCTTTCATAGATTACAAGCAATTAGCTTGGTCAGTCCGTGCAGCGGACGACTGCGGTGTTGCACTTCAAACTTGAATCCACCATTTTGTTTCGGATCCAGTAAGCTAAGAAGCTGCCTCGACAACCGGATCTTCCGCTTGCTGCCGGGCATGATATGAGGAGCGCGTCAGCGGACTGGATTCGACGTGCTTGAATCCCATTTCCATTCCCAGGTCCCGCCAACGGTCAAACTCTTCCGGAGTGACATAACGTTCCACCGGCAGCCGTCGTGCGTGAGGCTGAAGATACTGGCCAATAGTCATGATGTCGCATGAGACTGAGCGCAAATCGTTCATGAGCGCGACGACCTCGTCAAACGTTTCTCCCAGCCCAACCATGATGCCGCTTTTGGTTTTCATGCCGCGAGCTTCGAGATCGCGACGCTCACTGGCCCGGCGCAACAAGGTCAGCGACTGGTCGTAACCAGCGTCGGGTCTAACGCGACGATAAAGCCGCGCGACCGTTTCCGTATTGTGATTCAGGACGTCAGGCTGAGAATCCAGGACTGTGTTCAGCGCAGCTTCATCGCCGTTGAAGTCGGGTATTAAGACTTCAATCCGACATTCAGGATTGAGAGCGCGCACCTGCCGCACAGTTTCGGCCCAGTGTGCGGCGCCACCATCCGGCAGATCGTCGCGATTCACCGAAGTGATTACCGTATGGGCCAGGTTGAGTTGTCGCACCGCTTCGGCAACGTGCCGCGGCTCTTCCGCATCCAGTAAGCCAGGCTCTCCTTTGCCCACGGCGCAAAAGCCGCAATGACGCGTGCAAATGTCGCCGCCGAGCATGAACGTTGCCGTGCGATCAGACCAGCATTCGAAAATATTAGGGCAGCGCGCTTCCTGGCAAACCGTGTGAAGGTTTAACCCTTCGATCAGCTTCAAGACGTTGTTTTGGTTCGCCGGATCGCCCAAACGAATCTTCAGCCACTCAGGCTTTGGCTGACGGACTTTCGGACTGTTGCTGATTACTGTAAGTTCGCGAGACAAGGTTTTTCCCTGTGTTGAAGGCAAGTTAACGACCGCAGGCCATTCTAACATCGCGATTAGTCGATCCACGAAAGGACACGAACCAACACGAAATTGACTAGCGTAGTTTTGTGCGATTTCGAGGATCGCATCACTTTCACGCCGCGAGCGTCTGTTATACTGCGCGGCAATTTACGACCCGGTAATACGTCTTGACCTTAACTCGGAGGCATCCCATGAAAAAATTCTTCAGTCTCGGCGCATTCTGCTTACTGCTGGCGCTGGCCATGCCTACTTACGGCGACATCGCCAAGCCAAAGGAAAAACCATCCCCTTCGCCGGAGCTACCCAGAGTTGTGCTGCACACCAGGCTGGTAATCGTTCCTGACAGCAAGAGCTGGGACGCGCGCTTGCAGATTTCGCAAAGCAGTTTACAGGAACTACAAGCGGCGCTGGCGAATTCACCCGGGAATGAATCGACGGCGCACAAGATAGCGCACAGCTCGACAAGGACAATCGTGGCGGGAGTGTTCATGTTCTTATCGCTGTCGTTTGCCGGTGTTTGGCTGGGGCGCTCAGTGCAGACGCGAGGGCAAAAAGCCGTGTTGGCGTTGCTGTTGGGCACGGCGGTGATTGGTGCGGCGGCGATGATTGCTCAGGCCAATGCGGGCCCGCCGGGTTCCTACTACTGGAAGAAATTGCCGCAGAACTTGACTAAGGGCGCGCCTACTTCAGGTGGTGTCGATATTGAGATCGTCGCGGATGGAGATATCGGATCGTCGGGCATACAACTAATGTTGCCGATCAAGCCAAACTGAGCAGGCAGAACCAAAGTGGAACGAACTGCAAATATCGATTTGGCAGCGTGGCGTGCTAACGGTGCGGCGCTCGGCGCCAATCGTCAGCTCAGCGTAAGAGTTTTCGCGGGCACATTAATTCTGTGCGCCTGCGCGTCTGCTCTGTTCGCGAGCTGGTTGCCGTTACAGTTTTCTGTAGTTACCGTTTTTCTTTTTGCCGGACCGCACAACTGGTTTGAGTTGCGCTACTTCTTAACGCGTCTGCCGGTGCGCTTCGGCAAGTCGCGAAACTTTTTTCTTACTGCTTTTGCCGGCATTGGCTTTCTGACCGTCACTTATATCGCGCTGCCAGTGCTTTACAGCTTCAACCTGTTTCCCGATCACCTGTGGCCGACGGCGCTGGCCTCCTGGAACTCCTTGTTGTTGCTCTGGATTGGTGTGTTGGTTTGGCTGCGCGGCAAAAACAAACTGAGGCGCGATTGGTCGTGGGCGCTGCCCGTCGCGCTGGGTTTATGCGCGCTCAACTGGCTGGCGCCGGAGTTTTTTAGTCTCGGGATTGTCTACTTACACCCGCTGGTTGCGCTATGGTTTTTTGATCGACATCTGGCGCGCACCCGTCCCCAGTGGCTGCGCACTTATCGCCGTTGTTTGTGTCTGCTGCCGCCGTTGCTGGTAGGTATGTTTTGGCAGCTTTCGCGAACGGCAGCGCTTCCGGACGACAACGGACTCTTCTGGAGGATTACGCAACATGCCGGCGCACAATTACTGCCAAACGTTTCCAGCCATGCGCTGGTCACCACGCACGTGTTTCTCGAGATGCTGCACTATGGCGTTTGGCTCGTCGCTCTCCCGTTGATTTCGCCGCTGGCTAAGATTGGTAACACGCAAAAGTTCGCAACTCGCAAGCCCGAGGCAATCTGGCGCATAGGGTCTGTGCCAGTTGCTCGCCATCCCCGTGGCTTTCCCAGGCTGGTCTGGACTGCGCTGGCTCTGGGAGTCTTTCTCGTCGCGATACTTTGGTTTGGTTTTTCAGTCGACTACGCAACCACGCGCGACGTTTACTTCACTGTGGCCATTGCCCACGTCCTGGCGGAAGCGCCGTTCTTGTTGAGAATGCTTTAGCACCAGTAGGCAGGCAGCAGGAGCAGGCGGCAGGAATATTCCAAACCAGGAGCATCTTCGGTTCTCCTGCTCCTGCTCCTGCCGACTGCTCCTTATTGATTATGTCCCCATCCGAACTCTGGCGCTTCCTATCACTCGGCTATCTGCTAACAATTCTGATTGAGACGCCGATCCTCTGCGCGGGCTTGTCTCGTCGCCATCCACTCAGCAGGAAACTTCTCGCCGGCGTGTGGTTGACTGCGTGCACTTATCCAATAGTGACGCTTGTCCTGCCACTGCTCTTCGCGCCGGACCGTCGGGGTTTATACCTGGTGGTAGCGGAAACTTTCGCGCCGGTGGCCGAGTGCGTTCTCTTCTGGTTGGCATTTGGCACGAACGAGGAGTTGGGAAGGACCTCAATGTGGCGCGACTTCATTGCCATCATCGCCGCTAACCTTGCTTCCTTCGGAATTGGTGAAGTGATCAACGCCTGGGGTTGGTTTGGCTTGCTCGGATGACTATGCAGCAGGCGATTAGGATGACATTGGAGCTTCCTTTGTCTTGCGACGCTTGAACCAAATCAGCAGCGCGACCAGTCCCGCGACAAACCCGACCGCTAAAACGAACACGATCACAAGCAGTAGGATTAGAGCACCCCAGGGAACCGGGCTCACTGGATCAGCGCGCGCATCCAGCAACAGAAACAAAGGACTCAAGCGCCCTCCTGCTTCGCAATCGGGTTCTGCAAAAACTCTGAAAGCAAGGCCGCGTCGATGTTTCCACCGGAAACAATCACGCCGACGCGCTTCGTATCTCGCGGCAATTTGCCATTGAATACGGCCGCAGCCGCGGCGGCGCCCGATGGTTCCACCAGCAACTTCATCCTGAAAAGAAAGAATTTTATCGTTTCAATAATCTGCGCATCGGACACGGTCAAAACGTCTTCAGCAGTTTTCTGGAGTATCGGAAACGTCAGCATACCCGGCGATTGAACCCGCAAGCCGTCGGCGATCGTCGGTGGCGGCGGAATCGAAACGCGCTCGCCCTTCAAGAACGACTGGCGTGTATCGTCGGCCGTTTCAGGCTCCACTGGAAAGCAGCGAATCCGCGGATTCATCGCTTTGGCTGCGGTGCTCACGCCCGCAAATAATCCGCCGCCGCTGCAGGGCGTCAGCAGGCAGTCGAGATCGGAAATTTCTTCGACTAACTCCAGACCGCAGGTGGCCTGTCCGGCCAGAATCAAATAGTCGTCGTAAGGCGGGACCATTACGCGTCCTTCGCGTTCGGCAATTTCGATCGCCACTTCTTCGCGGTCCTGCTTGAGTCGATCATAGAAGACAATCTCAGCGCCGTAGGCTTGCGTCGCCGCGACCTTGGCTTTCGGCGCATCGTCGGGCATTGCAATGACGGCGCGAATGCCGGCCTCGCGCGACGCCAGGGCTACGGCCTGCGCGTGATTGCCGGACGAGAAAGCGGCCACCCCGCGTTTCCCCTCTTCGTCGGTCAGCGATCTGATTTTGTTGGTCGCGCCGCGAATCTTGAAAGCGCCGGCGCGCTGCAGGTTTTCACACTTGAAGAAAACTTCCTTGCCGGTCGCCTCGTTGAAGGAACGCGACGTAACCACAGGTGTACGATGAACGCGGCCGCGGATACGTGCGGCTGCTTCTTTGATCATTTCGATTGTTAGCATTGTATCTGCCATCAAATTCACCGGGCTAAAGCCACGGTGTTAATGCGAGTCGCCGGGCCGTTGGATTCCTCGGGTTCCATGTCGAACACATCCGCAAAGTGCGCAGCGAGCCGGTCTTCAACTTCTGCCATATCAACTTCGTGGCCGAGCAGATCTTCCATTGAAGTTACCTGCTCGCCGTCGCAGGCGATGATCAAGTTAAAGAAGCTTAGGTCCGTATTCACGTTGAGCGCAAAACCGTGCGTGGTCACCCAGCGGGCGATATGCACGCCGATGGCCGCCACCTTTCCCCGCGAAGTATGCACGCCGGTAAAACCCTCAAGTCGAAAGGCGCTGATCTCAAAGTCTGCCAACGTGCGAATCAACATTTCTTCAAGTTCGCGCACGTAGCGATGCACATCCTCGCGTTCCGGACTGAGGTTGATTATCGGGTAGCCGACCACCTGGCCCAACCCGTGATAGGTGATCTTGCCGCCGCGATTTGTTTCGAAAACAGTTACACCGCGAGTCGCGAGCAGCTCCGGGGACATCAAGATCTCAGTGTTATCGCCACGCCGGCCCACCGTCAAAGTATGCGGATGTTCGAGGAGCAACAGTGTGTCGGGCTGTTGGCCATCTTTGACCGCGAGCTCCGCGTCCTTCTGTAGCTGCAGTGCCGCCCCATACTCGACGCGGCCCAACTTTTTCACTCGAAGTCTTCTTTTCTCTTTCACTGATGCAACCTGCGTGGCAAGATGTCGCGTCATTCTAACAGCGGATACAACGAGTTTCGAGTTCCGAGTTTCAAGTTTCAAGTTCGAACCTAAAGCCCTGCCGAATAATAAACCCGAAACTTGAAACGCCGGACTTGAAACTTGAAACTTGAAACTCGAAACTGTTAGCTTGTAGTTACGTTCACCAACGAAAAACACAGGAGCATCAAAGTGCAACGAATCATCGGCTTAGTGTTAATGACGATCATTCTTTCTCCAGTTTCTGGCCTGGCCCAAACACGCAAACGTTCGACAGCCAAGTCTACGAACACCACTGCGGCGCCAAAAATCAGCGAAGCTGAGCGGGCTGGAGCAACTCGCGTAGCCGACCAGATCAAGATCCTGACACGGTTTATATATCTGCTTGGCGGAGTAGCCAAAGGACTCGAAACGGTTGACGACGCGACCCGGCGGAACGAAGCATCCGCGGCAATCATCGACCAAGCCAAACAAAACAAGGTCACGGTGCGTGGCAGCATTCGGAGCGTCAAAGACGGACTGGACAAATTGGAGATCGATTTTCGCGCGACGCCCGAGTTGCAGCGCTACTACATCAAGCTTGCGGGAGTCGCTGCGGGCGCGGCAAAAGCAGAGGACCTGGCTGCCGCCAATCAATTTGATAACGCCGGGCGAGCGCTGCTCGAAGTTGTCAATCACTTAACGGATGTGCTGCTGGCAATGCGCTGAAAAGAGGAGTGATGAGTATTGAGTGAGTTGTTGGGTTACTGGCTCTGGATTTCGTCGGCCTTTCCTCTTACTCAGTACTCATCACTCAGTACTCATTACTTGCCTTTAGGGTAGTAACCCTGGCGAGCGCGTAAGCGAAGCTCCAGGCGCGTGGGCATTGTAACTACGACCCGGCGAAACGCGGCGCCTGCCGTCTGCGAGTTTGAGTAATACTGCAGTAGGTATTGAGCGCGAAGTTCACCGGCGATTTGAGTAAACACAGTCTCCAGATCCTCTTCCCGATCGGGAACAAAAGCAGTTCCCCCAGTGGCTTCGGCAATCTGCTGTAGTCCATCCTGACCGCGCTTGGTAATACGGTTCAGGTACATTGTATTGCCACTCGGATTAATGGAATAAAAAACTGCGTCCGCACGTTGAACATCACGCAGAACTTCAGTGAGGGCGCGACCGTAAACTTTCTCCCTCGTCACGGGAGAGTCGGAGTCCAGCTCCGCACGCGTGGTACCAATCGCCTTCTTAATTCGCTCGCTAAAGTTATCTACCCCGTCTGAAATAACCAAAATTACTTTTCTATGACGAGCCGGAGCCTTATCAGCCAGGTATTGCGCGGCTTCGACTACCGTATCGAAGAACGCCGTCGGACCCTTGTCGGTTGCGGGTCGCAACGACAGCAATCCATTTGCAGCAGCTTCGGCGGTTGCGCCGGCCTCTCCCATGACCGGAGTTCTATCAATGATGAAAACGCTGGCACGATCAGCCGGCTTCAGCACCTGTTTGAGAAAACGTGCCGCCGCCGCCTTTTCAAAATCAAAGCGAGTGTTCGTGCTGCCGCTAACATCTATCAGCAACGCTATTGAGAGCGGCACTTCTTCAGGGTCTCCTATTTGCGCAATCTCCTGCGGGCGCCCGTCTTCCTGTACGCTGAAATCTCCGATCTGCAGGCCGCGCACCGGTTGGCCTTTCGAATCAGTGACGGATACCGGGATCATTACCAGATTCGAGTCTGTCTTTATGACTTCGAAATCTTCGTCTTTGGGCGGAGCTGGTGGAGGTGTCGGCTTGGGAGTCGGCAGCGGTGGGGGCGGCGGCATGTCGATAACCTTTTGTCCTGCCGCGGAAACGAAACAACAAAAAAGAGACAGCACTGCAAACAGCAGTGCCGTCCCCAATTGTGTTCCCAAACGCTCGCTATTCATAAAACCATTCCTCATGCCGCCAGAGTTAGCATCCCAGCCGGGCTGCCCCCGCTGGACCCCGCCGTTGCTGGCTTAGTTACTCATCTTAACAAACTTTCCGACGGCATGATTCCTGGCGCTCGAATTAGCTTAGCAGCCCTTTGTTATTGGCCGCTCGAGCTCGAAGTGGTCATCTTCGGAGCCTCTTGAATCAGGCCCTTGTTGACCAGCAGTTTCACTTCGACGCGGCGATTCTGTGCCCGGCCTTCGCGCGAATCATTTTCGGCGACAGGATTGGATTCCCCAAATCCGTACGGCGTAACAATACGTCGCAGCGGAATCTGGTGGTTCTCAACCAGGTAACGAATCACGTTATCGGCGCGGCGTTGGCTCAAGGCGCGATTTCTCGCAATGCTGCCGGTGGCATCTGCAAAGCCGGAAACCTCGACAACGTAACCTTTGGCGTTGAGTGCCTTGGTCGCAATTTCGTCAAGTTTCGTCTTTGAGTCTGCCGACAAGACGGCGCTGCCCACCTTGAAATTAACCGCCAAGACCGTTTGCGGTACATAGTCGTCAAGCGCCGAGATACGATCGTTGGTCGCATTCACTCCCGCAATTGCCGAATCTGCGGTTTCCTGTGCGGCCCTTGCGCCACCCTTTGCAGTGTTGGCCACCGCGGCGAGTTCATCTAACTGGCCTGAGAGACGCTGCGCGTTCTGTTCCACTTGAGTGAGTTTGTTTTCCGTTGTCGAAGCACGATCTTCAAGCGGCGCGGCGCGAGATTCAACAGCGCGCGCTACGCGTAAATCCTGCTCTTTGAATCTGACTTTCGTAGCTGCCAGTTCACCTGACCCATTGCCTCGACCTTCGACTTCCAGGTTCAAGCCTCGAAGAATCTGCGTCTGCGCATAATTTGCGCCACTGCGTAGAAAACCGCCACTCGCCTTAACGCTCGTACCACTATCCAGGCGAACTACAGTGTCAACGCCGTTCATGTCACGTACTGTAAAAGTGTCGGAGTCTCGTCGTGTCACGACACCTTTGATCTTCATCTTCTCGCCGCTGGCGACGGTGCGCGAACCAGCTGTTGCTGTAGTGTCCTGCGCGAAACCGACGGACGCTGAAAAAGCCAACAGAAAAACTGCCAGCATGAGCGAGGAAAACATTTTAGCTTTCGGGATTGCCATAAATTTACTCTCTCCTTCTTTGAAGTGTGCAGCTCACACTAGCGAGCTTGGAAGTTGTAGTTTGTCTGACGAACATTTACGCTGAACTGTTGCCCGCCTCTCGGTAAGTATTGATAAAGAACGCACTCTTCTTAGCTCGCTCGGAAACCTAAGTCAAGGTTTCTCAACATTCTTCATCCAATTGCCATTCGATCGCAACAACCGCCCACTTAAACGTCAAAACGCGGTAACAAACCTAACACAAAGGCATGTCACCGCAGTTTTGAGAGCTCAATATTTATCGTTCAGAGTGAAAACTCTCCTGCTTCCAATTGCTCCTTAAGATAGGCCAGAAAGCGTTCAGCATCAGAGCCATCTATCACCCGATGATCGAAGCTCAAGGCAAAGTAGGCCAGCCAGCGGATCGCTATGTAGTCGTCTCCTTCAGGCGTAGTTAACACTTTGGTTCGCTTCTCGATCTTGCCGACTCCGAGAATTGCGAGTTGCGGCTGATTGATGATGGGAGTGCCGAATAGACCACCGAAGACGCCCGGGTTTGTAATAGTAAAAGTACCGCCGCCGACTTCGTCCGGCTTCAACTGTTTCGTTCTCGCGCGTTCTGCCAGATCGTTTGCGACGCGGGCAAGACCGGAAATTGAAAGGTCATCGGCGCGCTTGATCACGGGAACGATCAAGCCCCAGTCCAGGGCGACAGCCATGCCGAGATTGATGTCGCGTTTGTAAATGATCTGATCCCCGCTTACTTGCGCATTGAAAATAGGAAACTTGCGCAGTGCGTTGTTAACTGCCTGAAAGATAAAGGGCATGTAGCTAAGCTTTGTACCGGTTCGTTCAAAGAACGAATCTTTCTGTTGCTCACGCAGTTTGGCGATGCGCGTCATGTCGATCTCGTAAACAGTGGTAACGTGCGCTGAGGTGCGACGCGACTGCACCATGTGTTCCGCGATCTTCTTGCGCATTACCGACATTTGTTCGACGCGATCCCCTTCGGCTGGTTTTACCGGGGGAGCCACAGAAACTTGCTGAATCGCGGAAGCTGGCAGCGAGGGTCTCGTAGCCGGCGCACCGGCCTTTGCCCCAGTCCCGGCCGCCGCAGGACTACCCGACTCAATAAAACTAAGAATGTCGTTTTTGGTTACCCGCCCACTCATGCCGGTTCCCTCGAGGCCGGCGATATCAACCCCATGCTCCTCCGCAATTCGTCGAACGAGCGGACTCGACTTAGTGCGACGCAGTTCTTCAGCGGACTGCGTAGCATTGCGACCGTTGTCAGCCGACGAACTCTTTGCAGCCGGGGCTGGTGAGCCAGCGTCGTTTGCGTCGCCAGAAGATTTCTCAGACTGGGCCGCCGCCGTTTTTGATTTGTCCGGCTGCTGAACTTCAGCGCCCGTAGCCGCAGACGCTTCAACCTGCGCTTGCTTCGGCGCAACCTCAGCGGGCATCGCCGGCGGCTGTTCTGCCGATGCGGCAACCGTTTGTGGCGCGGCTTCTGAAGCCGCTTCAGTTTTCGCGGGCGCTGCGGCGCCGCCGTCGAGCACCGCGACTGTCGTGTTTATTTCAACCGTGTCGCCCTCTTTGAAACGGATCTCCGTTAGAGTGCCGGCGGCGGGCGATGGAATTTCCGCGTCAACTTTGTCGGTGGAAATCTCGAACAGCGGTTCATCGCGCTCGACCCGATCACCAACCTGCTTCAGCCATTTGGTTATCGTCCCCTCGGCGATGGATTCGCCCATCTGCGGCATTACAACTTCTGTACTCATATATTCTCCAACGTACGGCTCTGACTCTCTTCCTCAGCAACCCGGTAACGCGATCTGCTGACTGTTATTCCGAAGTAGTCGGATCGATCACCGTCTTGATTTCCGAGATGCGATTGGCGGGAAAGCCACCCTGGGCTGCGTGCTCGCGAATCATTTCTTCGTTCGGCGAGATATAGACACAATACACCTTGTCGCCGGTTACGTAGCTTTGCACCCACTGAATCTGCGGGCCCATCTTCTGCAACACGTTGCATGACGTCTGCGCAACGCCCCGCAGTTGCTCAGGCGATAAATTTCCCGCGCCGGGAATCTCGCGTTCAATTAGAAACTTCGGCATGTTTTTTACTCCTCTTCAATTTCAGATCCGACCTCTGATCTCCGACCCCCGACCTCTGACTCAGTACGCAGCAAGTTTCCTCGCTGCATCCGACACATCTTTCGTCTGTGGCAAATAATAATCTTCCAGCGGCGGTGAATACGGCACGGGCGTATCGATCGATGCCACGCGCAAAACCGGCGCATCCAGCCACTCAAAAGCTTCCTCCGCGATGGTTGCCGCAATCTCGCCGCCGATGCCACCGGTGCGTGACGCTTCGTGCAATACCATTGCCTTGTTCGTCTTCTTAACGCTCGCGAGAATAGCCGGCTTATCGAGTGGCGCTAGCGTGCGCAGATCAATCACTTCGATATCCAGCCCTTCCTTCTCGAGCTCTGCAGCGGCATCCAAAGCTGTAAGAACCATGGCGCCGAAGGTGATGATCGAAAGGTCGCGCCCTTCGCGCGCGGTCCGCGCCTTGCCAATCTCCACGATGTAGTCGTCGGCCGGCAACTCTTCGCGCAGCCGTGGCAGTCGATAGAGCTTTTTATGTTCAAAATACAAAACCGGATCGGGATCGCGAATCGCCGCCTTGATTAATCCCTTCGCGTCGTAGGCCGTTGAAGGCTCGACGACTTTCAGTCCAGCCGTATTCAGAAAAAATGCCTCGGCGTTGATCGAGTGAAACGGACCTGAGCGCACGCCGGAACCGCAAGGACCACGAAAGACCGCCGGAATGTTTGCACCCCAGCGATAACGACACTTCGCGGCGTAATTGGTAAGGAGATCAAAGCCGGCGGAAATGAAATCGATAAACTGAAACTCCGCGACCGCCTTCATTCCCATCAACCCTGCACCGCAGGCAGCACCCACGATCGCCGCCTCGGAAATCGGCGTATCAATAACACGGCCGGAGCCAAACTCATCGAGCAGCCCGTCAGTAACTTTAAACGCGCCGCCATAAGCGCCGACGTCCTCACCAATCACGAAGACGGTTGGGTCACGTTCCATCTCTTCCCAGATGCCCTGGCGGATCGCTTCCAGAAAAGTAGCCTGACCGCCTCGCTCCGGGCGCGCCGATTTGTGTTCTTTTTTAGTCGCCGTCGTCATTTACTTGATGATGATGTCGTCGTCAGAAGGTGCCGCCGCGCCAGGAGATCCCTGCGTATCTTATCGCCGCCCTCGGCTGCGCTTGTTTCCTTATCGTCTACTTCGTCTGTAGAGTCGGGTTTATTGTCATCTCCCATGTTCGTTTTCTCTTCTTGTTAAGAACAACCTAATTCTTCAAGACCTCGGGTCGAAACGCCGGCGGCACGATGTTGTTGTCAAAAACTCCATAAGCCGCCTGTTCAGCTTCGGGCATTGGCGACGATTCAGCCCAGGCGCAATCCTCTTCAATCTCACGCAAGACATCTGCAGTGATCTCATCCATTTTTTCCCTGGTCGCAATTTGCCGCTCATGCAGATAGCCTTCGTAGCGATCGATCGGATCGTTGTGTTTCTCCCACCATTCGATCTCGCCCTCGGGAACGTAGCGTTGGTCGTCGTGTTCCGCGTGGCCACGTCGTCGATAAGTTTTAGCTTCAATCAAAACAGCGCCACCACCATTGCGCGCATAGTCTGCAGCTCGCTTTGTAACCTCATAACAGGCGACCACATCATTGCCGTCAACGATCGTTGCTGGAATGTTGTAGCCGGCGGCTTTCTCAGCCAGGTCTCTCACGGCGGTCTGCAAACTTGTCGGCGTCGAATAGGCGTAGTGGTTGTATTCGGCGACCACAATGAGCGGCAGCTTCTGCACAGCGGCGAAGTTTAGTCCCTCATGAAATGCCCCGGTACTCATCCCGCCGTCACCGATGTAGGCAATCGCCACACTGGGCTTCTGCTGCATGCGCGCTCCCAGCAGCACGCCGGTCATTACCGGAATCATGTCGCCCAAATGCGAGATCGGCCCGATGAAGCCTTTGCTCATGTCGCCGAAGTGAATGTTGAGATCGCGGCCACCTGAAGGTCCCCAGGCCTTGGACATATACTGCGCGAAGATATCGCGCGGCCGAATTCCCTTCACCAGGACCGCGCCAAGATCTCGAATCAGTGGCGTAACAAAATCCGTTGGCTGCAAAGCGTAGGCGCTGCCGACTGCGGTTGCTTCCTGACCTAAGGAACGGAAGACCCCGCCCACAATCTTCGTTTGCCGGTATAGGTTGACGAGCCGCTCTTCGACGAGACGTGTGAGCTTGAGATAACGGTAGAGCTCGAGCATCTGCTCCGGTTTGAGTGTGGTGTCGGAGGTACAGGTGAGCGGCTTACCGTCGCTCGGCTTTTGTGGCGCAAACTTCGTGCTGATGCGCATCTCGAAACGCGGCCGGCGCGGACCGCTACGTTTGCCTTGCCCCGAGGGCCCACGCTTTTCGTCAGTACTTGGTTTCTCGCTCATTTGCTTCAATTCAGACCAAAAATTCCGACTTGCCGGTTCGATGTGACTGGCCTTGGTCCCTTAAATTGCGCGATCAATGTGAGCAGTACAGAGCTCAGGGCAGTGTAGAACAACACATCGCCAGCAAGCATATGCCAGACGCAATTCAATTTGTCTCTGATGCTGTCAGCGTTTTGCGCAATCCAAACCCAACCAGGGTCGCCAGAACAAAACATAAACCGACGGTAACAGTAGTCTGCTTGCAATCCCTCCGACTAATCCAGAAACGGACAAAAGCACAAACGACGCTGTCGTAAATACAAACCCTAAAATAAAGGATGTCAGGGCGCGTTGCATCAAAACGAGCTTAAATGTGCACTGCCAACCCGTGCACGCCCTCCGCGGCTTCCATCACGGTTTCCGAAACGGTCGGGTGCGCGTGCATCGTGCGGCCGAGCTCTTCGGCGGTTGATTCAAGTTGCATAGCCACGCAAGCTTCAGCAATTAACTCGGTCGCGTGTGGGCCGATTATGTGAACACCGAGGATTTCGTCGTACTTAGCCTCACCAACGAGTTTCACAAAGCCTTCCTCTTCGCCAAGGATTCGCGCTTTGCCTGAGGCGGACATTGGAAACTTGCCAACCTTCACGTCGTAGCCTTGCTCACGCGCTTTCGCTTCCGTTAGTCCGACTGAAGCGACTTCCGGATCACAGTAGGTGCAGTTTGGCACCAGACGAAGATTGATCGGTCGCACGTTTTTCTGTCCGGCCATATGCTCCACGGCCACGATGCCTTCTTTCGAAGCAAGGTGCGCGAGCAGTGGCGTCGGCACCACGTCGCCGATCGCGTAAACGCCCTTCTCGGCTGTTTGCTGATATTCGTCGACCTGAATAAATCCGCGCTCGACTTTGATCTTGCTGCCTTCGAGACCCAGGCCTTCAGTGAACGGCATTCGGCCAACCGCAACCAGCAACATCTCAGCTTCGAGACTGACAGCTTCGCCTTTCGAGGTTTTGCCGGTCACGCGAACACCCGTCTCAGTCTTCTCAAGTTTTTCCAGCTTCGTATCAAGCTGCGACTTAATGCCGCGTTTGCGAAACGACTTCTCCAACTCCTTCGACACTTCTTCGTCTTCCAAAGGCACGAGCCGCGGCAGGAGTTCTACAACAGTTGTCTCAGCGCCGAAGCGTGAATAGACGGAGGCAAACTCGACACCGACCGCACCCGCGCCCATAACGATCAGCGACTTCGGAACATCTTTCAATTCCAGAATGTGATCGCTATTAACGACGTGTACGCCGTCAGTTTCAAAACCCGGGATGGGCCGCACCGCCGAGCCGGTTGCGATGACAATGTTTTTAGTATTAATAGCTTGCTTCGTGCCGTCAGCCGCGGTGACTTCAACTTTTCCAGGCAGCGCCAGTTTGCCGGTGCCCTTGAAAACCGTCACCTTGTTTTTCTTCATCAGGTATTCGATGCCCTTGGTGTTCTTCAGCACCACTTTGTTTTTGCGTTTTTGCACGTCCTCAAAAGCCAGTTGTATCCCGCTTGCCTGGACGCCAAAATCCGCGGCGTGTTGCATCTGCTCATAAACATGGGCCGACATCAGCATCTGTTTCGTCGGAATACAACCACGCAACGTACAAGTCCCTCCCAGACGCGTGTCCTTTTCAACCATCGCCACCTTCAGGCCAAGTTGGCCGGCGCGTATCGCCGCCACGTAGCCACCCGGTCCGCTGCCAATAATCGTTACATCAAACTGTTCGTTAGCCAATGTGCTCTCCTAAGACAGACAGTGATGAGTACTGAGTGATGAGTACTGAGTGCGAGGGAATGGGACAAACTCGCCCCCTCACAATGTTCATCAGCTCACATCGTTTTGCATGCTTTCCTGAAAGATGGGCATTATAATCATTTGCTCGTCTTTCCTCCAATTGACGTAGTTTGTAACGCAAACGGACTGTTAGTTTGCGGTGCTCCTTTGTAACGCAAACTGTTAGTTTGCGAGCTCCGTTAGGAGCCAGATGTTTATAGAGGCCAACAGTCAGGAATTTGTAGCTCCGTAGGAGCGTAATGTTAAGGCACGCGACTCTATCAACCGATTAGCGATCACATTTCGCCCCTACAGGGCTTAGCATCGGAATATGGAATCATAATCTATAAACATTACGTCCCTACGGGATTCAACCAACAACATCGAGGCACTATGATCCACTCGGAAGGATTCTTAAAACTCGTCAACGATTCCAAGAGCCGCATCCGTGAAGTCACCGTCCACGAAACACGCGAACGAATGCAGTCGGATAACGGGGTTCGACTAATAGATGTACGTGAGGGCAACGAGTGGGACGCAGGTCATGCAGCGGGTTCGATCCATTTCTCCAAGGGCATCATCGAACGCGACATCGAAACCGCGGTTCCTGATAAATCTACCGAGCTGATCCTCTACTGCGGCGGCGGCTATCGCTCTGCCCTCGCCGCGGACGTCCTCCAGCAGATGGGCTACACCAATGTCTTCTCAATGGCCGGCGGCTGGAAAGCCTGGAAAGACTCCGGCGCACCAATTGAAGGCGATTGACATCGATTGCATCTATGGGCTGCCCTCTCCGCTGTTGCTGAGACCAGGTTCAAGGGCGCTCTACAAATGGTCTACTTGGAAACCCAGAGTCCGTCTCCTCCTTGGTGGAGCCCATCGTCCCATCGTTGTCGAGCTCACTCTCTTCAAAATAGAACTCTCTGACAACTTCAATCGGCAGCGTCTTAGGCGCGACACCCGGAAGCTGAAACTCGCCCGGCGCCTTCTGCTTCTCCTTCAGCCGCTTCAGCGGTGCGTTGTCGCGGCTGGGAATGATGACGTGCATGCCCTGGGCGAGTTGCTCGTCAGTAAGTCCATGCCCCGGCACCTTGACTGAAACTATCTGATCGAAGTCATTCGGCAGAGTGATGAAGTGAGCGAGGAACAGTTCGGGACCTTTGCCAAAGAGCAGGTACTCCAATCGCGCCGGCTTGGCGCCTTGCGGATTGAACTTGTGAAAGTGAATTACGTTCTTGACGTTGACCTCAAACGGGCCCTGCGCGCCGATAATTCGCGTGCGTGGGCGTCTTTCGAGATGGCCGCGAAAAACGGCGTTGCCCTCGAATTTTTTGAGCGCCATCCCGCCTGGATCCACTTGTCCCAAAATAAACTCTGACGGCCGCAAGGTATACATCCTAAATTCCGGATGACTCAAACGATCCTCGAGATAAATCGACGTCAGATCTCTACCCCGCTGGCTGAAGGTCGCTTCCATAATCACCTGCCGGCGGTGCGGCGAGGCAAACTCGGTATTGTCATCCGGGTTCATTCCCTCAAACATCGGCAGGTGAGAAATGTAGGCGGTCTTAACACCGACAATCATCATGTTATGCGTGTTGGCCGCGTCCTCGGGTGGAAGACCTGGCGCCAGCGAGTGGGCCTTCAACCCCAAACTTAGAAAGCCGAGCCCGGCAGCGGCGGTTACACCACTCTTTAGGAACTCCCTGCGGTTGTTGTGCTGGTTCGTGTTGTTGTTACTAGTCGTCTTGCTCATGTGAGTGCTGCCTCCTCAGCAACTGCTCTCTTCACGACTCGCTGGTCGCAAAGCGAGGAAGAGAGAACCTTTAGGTTGGAACGGCGAGGTCGCTGATGAACCTGAGTGATCGTGTTTTCTCGAACAAATCTAATTCGCAGTATACATCTAGTCGAACTGGCTTTGCACAGGAATCCGATTTGTCTGAGTCGCCCGGCAGACGACATGGATCTTCAGTCCGCGAAGGGACCCGTGTGAGGTTTAAGCCCGGCTTGACGTGATGTAGAATTGTTTTGGTCGAGGCTCATGACAACTCCACGCAACGCGGCACTCGCAAATCAAATTCATACCATGAGACGGCAGGAGGCCAGCTACACTTATGTCACCTGACGCAAGCGAACGAAAAGAGATGAAAACTGAAGTGCGCCTCGAAAGCGATTCGATGGGCGAGATTGAAGTGCCTGCGGATAAGTATTGGGGCGCACAGACCGAGCGAAGTCTGCTGCACTTCAACATCGGCGACGACAAGATGCCGCGCGAGATGATTCGCGCCCTCGGGATTCTGAAGAAGGCGGCGGCGCTGGTGAACGCCGATCTCGGTAAGCTGCGTGGCGAAAAACTGAAGCTGATCGAACAAGCGTGCGACGAAGTTATCGAGGGCAAACTCGACGAGCATTTTCCGCTGCGCGTCTGGCAAACAGGCAGCGGCACCCAGACCAACATGAACGCGAACGAAGTAATCTCCAATCGCGCGATTGAACTTGCCGGCGGCGTAATGGGCAGCAAGTCGCCCATTCATCCAAACGATGACGTCAACATGTCGCAGTCGTCAAACGACACATTTCCGACAGCGATGTACATTGCCGGAGCCGAGCGGTTGAACAAGCTCATTCCCGCAATTCAAGACCTTCATGACGCGATTGCGGCAAAGGCTGAAGAGTTTAAAGACGTCGTGAAGATTGGCCGCACGCATTTGCAGGATGCCACTCCTTTGACTGTTGGCCAGGAGATGTCTGGATGGGCGAGTCTGGTTGAGCGCGACATTGATCGTATCACCATGTCTCTGCCTGGATTGCTCGAACTCGCGATCGGCGGCACGGCCGTCGGCACCGGGCTCAACTCGCACCCGGAGTTTCCAGAACGCGCGGCAAAGAAGATTGCCGAACTTACCGGCTTGCCCTTCAAGTCTCATCCAAACAAGTTTGCGGCGCTCTCAGCTCATGACGAAATTGTTTTCGCGAGCGGCGCGCTCAAAACACTGGCGGCTTCGCTGATGAAAGTCGCCAATGACATTCGCTGGCTGGCGTCGGGTCCGCGTTGCGGACTTGGCGAATTAATTCTGCCGGAAAATGAGCCTGGGTCATCCATCATGCCGGGCAAAGTTAATCCGACGCAGAGCGAAGCCATGACGATGGTGTGCGTGCAGGTGTTTGCAAACGACGTCGCCGTGACCTTCGGAGGCTCGCAGGGAAATTTTGAGTTGAACGTCTTCAAGCCGGTGATGATTCACAACTTCCTGCACTCGATTCGTTTGCTGCATGACGCGTCGCATGGATTTGTCGAATACTGCGTTCGAGGGATTGAGTTAAATCGGGAACAGATCGATGAACACTTGCAGGATTCCCTGATGCTTGTGACAGCGCTTAACCCGCACATCGGCTATGACAAAGCAGCACAGGTGGCGAAGAACGCGCACAAGAAAGGTATCAGCCTGCGCGAGTCAGCGATCGCGCTGGGTTACCTGAGCGGTGAGGATTTTGATAAGTACGTAAAGCCGGAAGAGATGACGCACCCGTGAGCAGACCTATCCGCAGATTACGCAGATTACACAGATTTCACAAACCATAGACAACGGTTTTACCCGACGGCGGCTCTTTTTGAGTCTGCGTAATCTGTGTAATCTGCTGATGATTATTTGAGGAAGTTGGATTGAAGCGTGCCTGATCGAAACGATCGTGTGAAGGAGAACCTGCCCGGCGCTTACTACGTCGACTCGACCTGCATCGACTGTGATGTGTGTCGGGATACGGCGCCGGAAAACTTTTGCCGCTCCGACGCAAATAGTTATTCGTTCGTTTACAAGCAACCGCTAACAGAGGAAGAGCTCGCGGCTTGTGAAGAAGCGGTGCTGTGCTGTCCGGTTGAAGCGATTGGGAATGATGGCGACGCTACGGAGTAGGAAGAGGACTTTTAAGCAGAGATTTTCCATTTGTCATTTGACACGGTAGAGCGAGTTCACGCCCTCCTGAAAGTTCAATTGTCTTGCAACTGCCCTCGGGTAAATCTTCGACGCGACCCGCAGCGACAGCTTTTTGAGCTTCTTTTTGTTTTTCGGGTTCCTGATTATGAGTATCGATTAACTGCATCGCCTGAATCGTAACAAAACACTATTTGAGAACCAAAATGCAATGAAGCAGGTAAGCAAGAGTCAGCCGCCCGTTCGTTCTTTCGTGTCGCGCGGCACAAATAGTTGCGCCGCGTGTAGTTTGAGAATCAAAGAAAGAGGCAGGGAATGAAAAGGAAATTAATAACGATTGTGGGAGCGATGACGCTTGCGGCTCTGTTTACAACGACGGTTTTTGCAAAAGAGATGACTATTCAGGGGCGGCTGCAAAGAACCGTGGAGCCGGGTGGCTGGGTGATTGTTGGCGGTGGTCAGAAGTATCTGATCCTGAATGCCAAACGTTTTCAAAATGAGAACTGGTTTGCTGAAGGTTATGAAGTGGAGTCCGTCGGTGATACTAAGCCCGACGTGATGACGACTTACATGGAGGGCACTCCTTTTGAAGCGCGAACGATGCGCCCTCTAGCGCAAGGCGGTTCCGGCGGAAATCAAAGCGAGTTTAGAGGTCTCACCAAAGTGTCGGTAACGGGCGACTCTATAGTTCAGGCGCAACCGGACACCGCAATTCTAACGGTCTCGGTCGTCACTCAGGGACGCAACGCTTTGGACGCACAACGGGAAAACGCTAACCGCAGTGATGCGGTAGTGCGGGCACTGAAAAGAGCAGCTGGAGCAGGCGCGGAAGTAAAAACCAGCGGTTACAGTCTGCAACCGATGAGGGTCTATAAAGAAGGACAGCCGCCGGCGATTAGCGGCTATGAAGCGCGCAACAGCGTTACGGTCACTATGCCGGACCTGACCAGGGTCGGCGCGGTAATTGACGCCAGCACCCAGGCGGGTTCAAACGATGTGGCGGGAATATCGTTTACCCTGAGGCAGGATCGACCCGCGCGTGATCAGGCATTGGCTGAAGCAACTCGCGAGGCGTTGAGCAAAGCCCAGGTGATTGCAACAGCGCTTGGTGGCAGATTGGTGCGAATCGTTGAAGTGCAAGAGGAAGGCGTGCAGCCGCCCCGCACGATCTTTGCTGACCAGTTCCAAATGAAAACTATGTCTGCCGTGTCGACGCCTATCGAAGTCGGCACGCTTGACATCACTTCGCGCGTCCAACTGATAGCCGAGATTGAGGTTGGCCCGCGCTAAATGCGAAGGAGACGGAAGACGGACGACCGGTGACCGGTAGGAAACGGTTGTTGGTTTCGTCCTCGGTCCTCGGTCGTCCGTCTTCGGTCGGCTAGTCATCTCCCCTTTTCAAGCCTCCGCTGTTCCCTTATCCTGTAGCCATCTAATTATGCCAAAGTCGAATCGTGAGGTTGCGTTGTTGACCGTCGCTCGTCGAGTCAGGCCTTCGGGTCGTTTGTGGAATCCTGCCGCTGACGTTTATCGCAGCGCCGACGGCTGGATAGTAAAGGTAGATCTGGCGGGAGTCTGTTCCGATGACCTGGAAATCGTGGTCTACGAGTCAAACCTGCGGATCCGCGGGTGCCGGCGCGATACTTTTGTCAAAGAGGGGTTTTCGTATCAGCAGATGGAAATTACCTACAGCCAGTTTGAGAAGACGGTACAGTTTCCCTGTACGATCGAGCACGGCTCCATCTCGCATGAATATCGTGACGGCTTCTTGATCATCAACTTGCGCTGTGAGTAGTTTGACGCACTTGAACGAGGACAAGGATTTGGTGAAGCGAAGAGACTAATAACGATGTCAGAGATACTGGAAAAAGCAAACCTGGTTTCGGAGAGCGACAAGGGCGAGCAGCCTGCCGCGGTTGAAGGCCGACCGGCTACGAATCGCAAGCCGGGCCAACAATTTGAGATTGCGGTGCTGGCGCTGCAAAACACGACGCTCTTCCCCGAGACGGTAGTGCCCCTCGCGGTCGGAAGGCCGCGGTCAGTCGCGGCTGTCGAAGCGGCACTGGCTACAGAGGAAAAGCTGTTGGGTTGCATCACCGTGCGCGCCGAAGTGACCAACACCAACCAGGACGCGGGGACTGCTGATCTTTATCAGGTGGGCACGCTGACAATGATCAAGCGGATGGAACGCCTCGGGGAAACGATGCACATCATCGCGCAGGGCACGGATCGCATTAAAGTGGTGGAATGGAAGACGAACGATCCTTATCTGCGAGCGGTGGTCGAGAGTCTGCCAGAGGTCGAGATAAAGGATGCGGAGGAAGTTGAAGCGACGAAACGCAATGTTCAGGCGATGGTGCAGGAGGCGTTGGCGCTGCTGCCTGGTGTTCCGCCCGAAGTCAGAGTTGCCATGATGGGGTCGGTCGAGCCGGTACGTCTCGCCTACTTCCTCGGTTCGATTCTGAATCTTGGCGTGGAACAGGAACAGAAGATGCTCGAAGCGAATACGGCTGACGAGCTACTGCGATTGGCGCACGGTTATCTGGCCCGAGAGTTGGAGATTATTCAACTCCGTTCGAAGATCGCCACGGAAGCGCAGTCGGAGATGGACAAGTCTCAGCGCGACTACATTCTGCGCCAGCAGATGAAAGCGATTCAAAAGGAACTCGGCGAAGATGAAGGTGGTGAACAGGCAGAGGCTGCGCTGCTGCGCGAACGCCTGGCGAAAGCTGATTTGCCCGAAGAAGTAAGGACGGAAGCCGAGCGCGAGCTGAAGCGACTGGAGAAACTTCCGGCTGCAGCGCCCGACTACCACGTCATCCGCACCTATCTTGAATACGTGCTCGAGTTGCCCTGGCTAAAGTCGTCAGAAGATAAACTGGATCTAGTCGAAGCCCGGAAGATTCTTGATGAAGATCACTACGGGCTCGAAGACGTCAAGGAACGCATCCTTGAATTTCTCGCGGTCATCAAGTTGCGGCCAGACACCAAGAGTCCGATTCTTTGCTTTGTTGGTCCGCCGGGAGTCGGCAAGACGTCACTGGGCCGCTCCATTGCACGGGCGCTAGGGCGCCAGTTTGAACGCATGTCGCTGGGTGGCATGCGCGATGAAGCCGAATTGCGTGGACACCGGCGCACGTACATCGGCTCGATGCCGGGACGAGTGATTCAATCGATTCGCCGCGCCGGAGTCAACAATCCCGTCCTGATGCTCGATGAGATCGACAAGCTCGGCAACGACTATCGCGGCGATCCCTCTTCGGCGCTGCTGGAGATTCTTGATCCGCAACAGAACAGCACGTTCCGCGATCACTATATCGATCTGCCGTTTGATCTTTCGCGCGTTTTCTTCATCGCCACCGCTAACCAGCTCGGGCCGATTCCGCCGCCGCTGCGCGATCGCATGGAAGTAATTGCCCTGGCCGGCTACAGCGATATGGAGAAGTTACAGATCGCCAAACGCTATTTGCTGCCGCGACAAATCGAGGAAAACGGGCTAAAGCCGGCACAACTTACAGTCACTGACGCCGCGATTGAGTTGCTCGCAACGCGTTATACGCGCGAGGCCGGCGTGCGCCAGTTGGAACGAAGCATAGGCAGCGTGGCGCGCAAAGTCGC
The DNA here is from genome assembly GCA_050747225.1 of Pyrinomonadaceae bacterium. Classification (GTDB taxonomy): domain Bacteria; phylum Acidobacteriota; class Blastocatellia; order Pyrinomonadales; family Pyrinomonadaceae; genus PSRF01. The sequence goes on along the minus strand of JBOGOP010000009.1, from coordinate 1,799 downwards.
CCTGAAGATCGCGCAGGCTGAGGCAGAAGCCGTCAGCGTCGATGCCGGCGAAATCCACGACTATCTCGGTGCGCCGCGGTTCTATCCTGAGCAGGCGCGAAAAGAATTGCCGGCGGGCGTAGCCACCGGTATGGCCTGGACGGAAATGGGCGGCGAAGTGCTTTTCATTGAAGCTACCTTGCTTCCCGGTGGCCGCGGCCTGACGATCACCGGACAATTGGGCGAGGTGATGCAGGAATCGGCGCGTGCCGCCCAGTCTTATTTGTGGTCACACGCGAATGAGTTTGGCATCAGTGCCGAGATGTTTCAGAACTACGGCGTTCACCTGCATGTGCCAGCCGGGGCCATTCCGAAAGACGGACCGAGCGCAGGCGTAACTATCACGGCAGCGTTGGCCTCGCTTTACACCGGACGCCGCGTGCGCCCGGATACAGCTATGACCGGCGAGATTACGCTTTCCGGTTTGGTGTTTCCGGTGGGTGGTTTGAAGGAAAAAATCCTCGCGGCTCATCGCGCCGGCATTCGTCGCATACTGCTTCCGGCACGAAACGAGGCTGATATTGAAGACTTGCCGGACGACGTGCGCAAGGAATTGCAAATAGTATTTGTCGCGCGGATTAGTGAAGTGATCGATGCTGCGCTGGAGGTCCTGGTGGCGAATCCGCCACCGCCGCCGATCATTACCGGCAGTCACTCGGATGCGGTTTCTCGGCAGTCCGATACAAGTCAGGCGCCGTTAACGGTGAGGCAGAGTTAAGGTAGGACGGGCATTCCTGCCTGTCCTCAGTTCGTAATCAGAAATCAAGTCGCGAGACCGAGCCTGCGACGCGCAAAGAAAAAGGCGGGGATCGAAATCCCCGCCTTTTTTGTTTGCCAACAATGGACAGACAGGAATGTCTGTCCTACTGGTCGAGGCGCTGGCGATACTCGGCCGAGTTTATGAACGCCTTGACCGTTTCTGCCTGCCAAGTCTTAGGCGCAAACGCCGCCGCTGCACAGTCCACTACAGCACTGCGCGCTGGCGCCACAAGGTTGACCTTGCGGCAGGCAGGTCGCGGCCTGGACAGGTGTAGGAGCGACGATCGACGTCACCAGCGGTACTGCGACAACTGCGGCCAATCCCAGAGTGCGCACCATCTGTCGTCGGTTCATACCGGCGATGATAAACGCAGGCGGCTCGATCTCTTTCTCCAGCAGATTATCTTTGGAGAATTGATCAAGTGCATACCAGACCAGTTTCTCATCGACAGGCGTTTCAAGATCACGGGACAATGCACTACAAGCGTCCGCTAACGTGGTCTCGCCATCACAGTACTTCCATACCCTTGCTGCGGTCTGATTTAGACAGTGTGCCTTATTGGTGTTCTCATCATAGATCAGGATCTCACTGTCAACTTCCTGAATTATCAGTCCGCTTCCTCGCGCTTGCGGCATCTTTTCCATGTGCAGCTCCTTGTCGCAATCTTGGAAATATTACTTGTTGCAGATCCCGAAAATCTGACCCACGGTGATTCAAACTCGTTTTGCCGATACCTTTGGCCTCCGGACTACTGATACTCAATTATCCGGCAGCTGCCTGGGTACTCTTATCAGAAAGGCGCTGTTATTGGTGCAACAAACCGACGTTCGCTGACTAGAGGCATTGGCCTGTACAAGCGTGAAGACAATATCTCCGAGAGGGCTACCTAGTCAATAGCCAAACCCTGTTTTGTCCGGAAATATCGCCAGGAAATATCTCGGTTAACCGTCATGGTTCCGAGGCCGCTGCTTCGGAACCATGACCGCATGCATTCCTATTG
>JBOGOP010000008.1:0-55204 GCA_050747225.1 Pyrinomonadaceae bacterium | reverse complement strand
CCACATCTCTTTGCGACTAGTATTGGCGTTGTTCTGCATTTCCTGTTGGCTGAAGTCAGTGGCGGCCAATTGGAAGTTATTGACAACGCGTTCGCCTCCTATCCAGCTAACACCAAAAGCGAATAAGCCAATCAAACACGCAATCAGAAAAACTCGCACCGCCACTCCCCCTGTGAACTTTTGAAAGCCGCGTCCCTTCGTTTCGGCTGGCTCTTTGGTCAATTGACGCACGGGGTCAAGCATTAGTAAGAGAAAAAGCAACTGGCAAAACGAGGCGATGATGCCACCTCGGGAATTGGAATAGATTAATGCTACCCACAGCAGTAAGCCTATCGGAAGGAGGACCATCATTCGACGATGTCTTCCCTTTTCACCAACGATCAATCCCAGAGTTAGTCCCAGCGTCATCTCCAGCAAGAGCGCAAAATGATTCCTGTTGATAAACTGGCCAAAGCCGCGACCAACCGGGAGGGCAGGCAGCACAAACCCCGGAGCGTGTTGCCAATTTTCCCGAGCAATACCGAACAGCGCCGTGGCGACGCCTACGCCGATGATGACGTAGATCAATTTGCGGAGACAGGCCTTGGTCGAGATGTAACGCCTGAGTAGTAAGACCACAAGTGTGAGCGCAAACAGCTGGACTGCAAACAGCCGAGTACCATACGGATCAGCACTTATCGCGGTCCGGGGATTCATTGGCCCCGGGCCGGAAAATATCAGGAACGACTGAATTACAGCAAACAGAATGAGGACAAGCAGCGGGACCACCAGCGAAAGATCAAGGAACCACCGCCGACTGATAATCGCTTCAATCAGTGCAACTATCGCGGTAACAAAAACCAAACACTCGAAGAGCGCTATCCACCACGGCTGGATCGTGCCATACGGAATGGCCGTCAGAACAATAGTCGTCAGCAGCAAAACGTAAACTAGTCGATCGAGAAATTGAGCGACTGGTTGCACGCTTGCGGGCGGTTCGTCGTGATTCACAATTTGTTTTCCAGTTCCAGCTTACTTGTTTTTGGGAACACGTCTCTCAAAGCGAAGCACGCCGGCAGACATGATAACTCTCGTGAATTTACCGTAGTTGCGGAGCTTAGTATAGGACTGCTATGCGGTCGCCGGGCTGAAGTTTTGGATCCTCAACCTTGCCGGACTTGATCTCTTTCACCTTTATCTTAGTTGTCGTCAGGCGACCGTTTGCACCTTCACGGGAGAGTTCGACTAGGTTGTTACGAGCCAAGCCTCCGGCAGCGAGAATCGCCTGAACCAAAGTGATTCCCGGCTGGAAAGACTTTTGTCCAGGATAGTTGATGTTTCCCGCAATATAGTAAAACTCCTGTGGACGGGCGGTCAGGTTTATCACGTCGCCAGGTCGAACAATAAAATTAAGAGCGGCAGAATCGCTTAGATCCAGGACTGGCGTAGGCGTGCCTCCGCGCAATATGACCACACGAGCGGCATCAAGACGCGGTTGCACTTCCGCCAACAGCACATACAGTGGAACAGCTTCACGCCTCAAAATCTTCGTACCCGGACTGCCTACCAGCCCGGTAATAACCACAGTGTGACTAGCGTACTGTCTGACGCCCACCGTAACCTGTGTTCGTTCTTCCACGGCGAGGCGTTTCAGTTCAGAGGTGAGACGCGCCTGAATCTCTTTTGTGGTGAGCCCGATTACCGATATGGGCCCGCCTGCAATCGGGAAATCGATCAAGCCGCCATCGACCACGCTGTAGAGAGTGGAACGATTGCTAGGCGAATTGCGCAGACGTATATCCAGCACATCTCCGACACCAACTCTGTAGATTTCTGTCAACGCTGAATCGTCAGCGGCTTCCGCCTTACTACTCACTCCGGAATCGCCGTTGGCAGTTCCCGTAACCCCTGCGGTTGAGGTTGTAGCGGGATCAGAAGAGACAGCGGTTGTTGACGTTCCATTCGAATCGCCGGCTGTCGAACTCGTTTTCTGGTTCGGACTGCGCACGCTTGCTGAAGGCTTCTCAAGTGGTTTCGCGTTAGGGGTGTTGCTGGCAGTCTGCGCGAGAGCGTTACTGACCACCGCGAGGGCCAGCAATGAAACTGTCCCGATTAATATGGCTTTCTTCATAGGTATTTCCCGGTTGCTTTTTGAATCGTTATCCGCGCGAGGGTTGTTATACGCGCGAAGCGTTTTTGTGTAAACGTCGGCAAAAGACGGTTTTCGTAGTCAACTTATACACATTGATTACAGTTCCAATCAAATCGAAATCTCAGGATGGGGCTCTGTCGCTCATAAGAATTCCCCGACCGCGGGCTGAATTGGGAAAGCCTCCGTGAATCAAATCGGCTTCAAGCCAGGCTGCCCCGCTAAGGACAGCCGCCCAGGACGATGTATTGCGGCCCATCATCGACAGCTGGTGAACCATTCTGAGAATGAGGCACCGTGACCTTTGCCGTCACCGTCGCCATATTCCCTGCTGCATCGATTACTTTGAATGTGACCGTGTAGACACGTCCATTGCCGTCGCCCGAACGTTCAGAGCGAAGTTGCACTGACTTGCAATCCGGCCCAATCACAATGTCGTTGAGCGTGTTGCCGTCCCCGTTACTGTTCTCGGCTTCGTCGCTCGTCACCTGCGAAATGAAAACACTGCTCAAGCCGACACTGGCGTCGCAGTTGTCGCTGGCGCTCGCAACCAGATCAGAAACGTTCACCGTCTCATACTGGTGATTCGGCGGCCAAAGAGTAATGACGTTGCCGTTGAGCGTAATAGTCGGGTTTTCGGTGTCGTTCACCGTAACGTTGAAATTACAACTGGGACCTGCTGAACTCGTACAAGTCACCAGCGTTGTTCCAACTGCGAAGGTATATCCTGAGGGGTGATCACAGGTGACGGTGCCACAGCCTGCTCCAGAAGGTTCCGTATAATTGACAACCGCGCTGCACTGGCCGGGATCGTTCGACACTCTTATGTCGGTTGGACATTCGAGCACGCAAGGGACTTCGGCTTCAAAGGCGCCGATGTCTGTGCCGTCGCTGGTGGCAGCATTGGCAACGCCAGGGTCATCGACCGTCCGCGGCATGCCGCGCTGATCAAAAGTGGCTCCAGCCGCCACGCCCGCGTCGATCGCGGGACTACCGGGCAAAAGCTCCATCGTCTGCGTTGGGCCACCGTTGTCCGCAAGCGCCGCAAGCATCGGGTTGGCGCCGGTCTGGTCACCGGTGCCGGTGAAGCCCGTTGCATCGGTGGCGGTGCCGAGAAGGTTGTGTCCGTTACTCGTGACGGCGCCGTCAACATTGGGTCCGGGAGTCGGAGCGCCCGTGGTGTCGCCGAGGCCGTTGGCTGCGGTGTTACCAGCAATGATCGTGTTTTCCAAAGTCACACCGCCGGGTCCCACGCGGATACCGCCACCGGCGCCTTCGGCTACGAGGCGCGGAGGCTTGTTCGCTCCGCCCTGATTGACACCGGTGTTGCCGGCCTGAGCGTTATTAAGGCTGATGGTTGCGTGCTTGATGTTAAGGGTGGCTGCATTGTTGGCAATAGCGCCGCCAAACGCGAGGCCTCCCGGGCCGTGGTTGCCACAGTTGAGGCCGCCGTCGGTTTGTCCGCCGTTGCCGCCGTTACCGCCTATGGCGAAGTTGTTGGCGAACGTCGCGGTGTTGATGATCATGGTTCCGCCGTCAGCGAAGATTGCGCCTCCCCGGCCGCCGCCGGCGTCGAGGGACATATGACCGCCCAGGCAGGTAGCGCCAAATGTATTCCCGCTGTTGCCACCGGTGACTCCTGCCAGGTGGAAGGTGGAGTTGCTCACGGTGACGTTACCGAGGCTGTACAGGCCGCCACCATCGGCGGGACCAGCGGGTTCGCTTCCGTTACCACCCGTTCCTGAGTCACCACCGTTGGCAGTAGTGCCCTCAAAAGTGGTGTTGTTAATCGTAACTGTGCCGCTGCCAGCCCACACTCCGCCGCCCTGGGCCAATCCACCGAAGCCACCGTTGGTTTGACCATTCTGATCCTGGTTTCCGCCGTTGCCGCCAGTCGCTGTGCTGGCCTCGATTCGCGATCCGCTGATGTTGAGCGTGCCACCTTCAACATAGATCGAACCACCGCTGGCGTTTGAGCCGGAGCCGTTGTTGAAGGTGCCGCCGTTTCCACCGGTGGCGCTATTACCATTAAACGTACTCCCCGTCACGACCACGTTTCCGGTTGCTCCGATACTGGCAAGCCCACCGCCTCGAGCATCGAGAGTCCTATGCTGGTTGATTTGGTCGTCGCCCTTGCCCAGTGCCTCGCAATCCTCGACAGTGACGTTGGTGAGCGTGACGCTGCCGCCGCTATTTACAGCAACCCCATTGACATCGATTCCCGCACCATTAAGAATGCCGCCCCCGACACGGGTTGAATTGTGCGTTAGGGGATTAGTGCTCGCGCCGCTGCTACCATCGTCGGCAGCCGCGCCATTCTGAATCGTTAATTCCTGGAAGACGGCAGTGACATTTGACGCGGTAATCTGAAACACGCGGTCGCGCATGTTGCCGCTATTCAGCGCGGCGGCATCAATAACGGTCGACAACCCGCCGCCGACGATGGTTACCGAGTGAAGACTCGTAGTTATGTCCAGGTCACCAGTTGCCGCCGCATTCTCTTGCGTGGCATTCGCCAGTGTTAGGCTGTAGGTGGTCGCCGCTTGCAGGTTGATAATCACCGGGTCCGCGCTGACATCGACATTTGCGGCAATGATCGCGCCGCGCAAACTGCAATCATTGGGCGCGGCTGTGCAGGCTGTTGCGGCAGCCGTATCGTCTGTACGATCGACAGTGAACATTGTTGGAGGTAAAGGAAGAAACAGGTTGAAGGTCCCGGGCCTTACCCGCAGAGCTGCTGTTGGTTGATTAGATGAACTCGAAGACGCGCTTTCGGTATTACTCAAAAAGGCGCCAACCGAAACGACAAGGGTTAATAGCGAGAGGGCGAATGTTCTTTTCATTATTATGCTCCAAACTAATCAGCTTTAACCAGTTCTACCAGTCAACCGCGAAGACTGGTGATCATTCTGCTCTTGCAGCGAACAGTTCGCTGAATGTGGTTTTTCTTCGGGACAGTATTTGGCGATGAATCCGGTTGCTCTTTACCACGCGGTTTAAAGTGCGGAGTGACGCTGCGCGGCGAAATTTTCTAAGATCACATACCTTCTAATACACCTTTCGAGCGGCGGGCGGCAAGTAAAATAGGTTCCGGCAGGTAGTTGCTGTACGAGCTTTGTTACGTAGGTTGTTTTGAAAGAATTGGTAGCGGGGGCGAACTGCCGACCTTGCGGGTTATTGAGGATCAGAGAAGTTAACGCGGAGCATTGTGAGCGGTCATCGGCGCGCTGCCGAAGAACAGTGCGCCTTGCAGAGAGTTATGCCCCCAGCTTGTATTCGCTGCTTAGGTGTTAGGATTTTTCGCTATCGCGTCATCACCCTGGTTCAACGGACGCTATTCGGCTCTTTCATTGAGGATTCTGGTTCCCGGGTCCGATACCCGCTTGCGGCTGAAGGGGACGAGCATCGGCACGGATCGACGATACTCTTCGTAGGTCCCGCCGTGTTCGCGAACCAGGTCTCTCTCCTCAAAGCGGATCGCCAATAAGATGTAAGCCGTCGTAGCAATCGAGAAGAGCAGGTGTGCAAGCGACATCGTCGGGGTCATCCAGAATGCAAATAACCAACCGACGTACAGCGGATGTCGCACTAGCCGGTATGGCCCAGGAGTACCAAACGGCAGACTGTTATAGGGTCGACCCAGCAGGTGCAGCCAGACCTGACGCAGACCGAATAGGTCGAAGTGGTTGATGAGAAAGGTCGAGACCAGCACCAACGTCCAGCCGAAAGCGAACAACCCACGCAGCGCGAACTGCCCGACGGGATCTTCGACGACCCAGATTACACCGCCCACGGGACGCCACTGCCAGAACAAGAGGATCAGGGCGAGGCTCGATAACAGGACATAAGTGGAACGCTCAATCGGCTTCGGCACGATCCGGGTCCACCAATCCTTGAACCACTTGCGAGCCATGATGCTGTGCTGAACCGCGAAGAGCGCCAGCAGCCCTGCGTCAATCGCGAAACCGAGGGCCAGCGGCCCACTCTTAGGACCGTCCAGGGTCCTCGCGACGCCGAAGTTACCGATGAAACAGATCGCGTACAGAAACGTCGCGAGGAAGATCAGGTAGCTGAAACTTCCGTAGGCAAAAAATAGGATTCGCTTGAACATGGCATTGTCTCCATCTCTACTGATTTTTCGTGACTTCTCTCGGAAAGCAGTCGTCACCAACTGGCGATTCCTCTAACACACGATGGGCTTAAGATGGGCTTTCGGCGCCGCTATGCAAATGGGAGTTTCGTCCCGGTTTGGATATACTGCGTGACATTCCCCCAGTACATTTGTCCCGGTCGGTCGAGGAAAGTGACCTTTGATGATGAAAAGAGTCACCCAGCGAATACGGTATGTGCGAACCGGGGACGGAATTCAAATCGCCTGGGCCGAGGCGGGGGTCGGACCCGTGCTGATCAAGGCCGCAAACTGGCTGACCCACCTCGAATACGAATGGGAGAGCCCGGTCTGGCGACACTGGATCCGCTTCTTCAGCGATCACTTCCGCTTCGTGCGTTACGATGAACGAGGGTGCGGAATGACCGACTGGAATGTCGGCGACCTCTCCTACGAGCGCTGGACTGAGGATTTGGAGGCTGTGGTCGCGGCCGCAGATCCTCGCGAGCCGTTCGCGCTGCTGGGCATTTCTCAAGGGGCGGCGCCGTGCCTGGCCTATGCTGTGAAGCACCCGGACCGCGTCTCACAACTCATAATCTATGGAGGCTACGCCCGGGGTACTTTTTGCCGCGACGACCCGGACAGAGAGCGCATGTACCGCGCACTGATTGATATGACCCGTCTTGGCTGGGGCAAGGACAATCCCGCCTTTCGCCAGGTATTCACCTCGCGTTTCATCCCTGGGGCAACCGATGAACAGATGGACTGGTTTAATGACCTGTGTAAGAAAACAACGTCGCCGGAGATAGCGGCGCGACTGCTTGAGACGCGGGCTACAATTGATGTCGTCGCGCTTCTCGAGAAGGTCCGTGCGCCGACCTTAGTACTACACTCGTGCGAGGACGACGTTGTGCCGATTACAGAGGGGCACATTCTCGCTGCCGGAATTCCGGGTGCTCAGTTCATCGAGCTTGATTCGAAAAACCACATCCTTCTTGAGACCGAACCTGCCTGGGAACGGTTCCGCGATGAGGTGCTGGCGTTCACGGGGCTTAAAGGCTCGACTCGAGGCGAGGATCCCGCATTCGGCTCGCTCTCACCACGCGAGCGAGAGGTGCTGGCCCTGATTACTGAAGGACTTGGCAACGCGCAGATTGCGGTGCGCCTCTCGATCAGCGAAAAGACGGTCCGCAATCACGTTTCCAATCTCTTCGACAAGCTCGGCGTGTGGACGCGCGCCCAGGCAATCGTCTTTGCTCTCGATCGGGGCTTCCAGACTCCATGAACTCGGTCCACCGTATTTGAAGCTCGTGTGGGTTGACGCAAGGCACTTTACTCCGCCCTAAAGTTTTGGGATTTGCCCTCTGCCTATTGCCTTCTGCTTCTGCCTACTGCTTTATCCATCCTCCACCACTCCACGCGGAAATATTTCCAAGTGTGTTCATTAAGTGATATTGTGCGCATCCCCCCAAAGAAACTCACAATTCATGAAGGAGGTGTGTATGCCAAGACACATTTTGTCGTTGATTATGATTGTCCTCTCTTTGGTCTTCAGTGGGCTTTTTTCAAAGCCAAAGCAAACCAATGCACCCGCTGTCACTCCTATTTCTATTTATGGAGCATGGCATTGTGGAAATGATTTTTGTACCTGGTCCAGTGTCCGCAATATGACGGACTTCGACACCAGGAATCGCTGGCTCGTAAACCGCGGCAGCGGTCAACCATCCGTAAATTTAGTGGTGTTGAGCTTTGTTCATCCCATGAGACTGCTCAATAAAACAAATGATGCTGCGACCTCTCAAGGCATACCTATCGGCATGAACCAGGCGGTGGTGGATTACTTCAAAACCAGAGGTGTGCGGGTCGCGCTGTCAATTGGCGGCATTACTTATACGGACGCCTGGAACCAGGCGCTAGCCACTAACCCAACTCAATTTGGATTGAACGCAGCCGAGGCGGCCCAACGTCTGGGAGTCGGCATCGAAATCGATTATGAAGAAAACACGAATCCAAATCTAACCGGGCTGCAAGCGTTTATTAATGCCTACCGGTCAGTCTTGCCGTACGACGCTTCGGGAAACAATCACGCCGCAAGGTTAACGATCGACCTCGCTGCGGGGGATCGTTGGTTAATTGCGCTGACTCGGAAAGCTACAGGAGACTGGCTAAACACTTCGACACCTGTGCTTGATTACGCCAATGCGATGGTCCCTGCCAGACAACCTAACAGTGCCAACACGGCGCAAGATAATTGGCAGGAGCATGTAGATGGAAAGCCACAATACGCTCCTCCGATATTGCCGCTGGCGCCGGCAAAGTTCACCGGGGCACTTTACATCGTTACGGGGTCAAAAGTGTGCCCGGAGTGCAATAGCTTCAGCAGCTCATTGATAAGCTCGACAGGAAATTATGTTCAGTCAGTAGTGCCTAATGGCGCCGGGAACACCAGTGGGATGTTGGGCTACATGTTTTGGGCCGCCGAGTGTCCAGCAACACGACGCGTTTGCACTACACCCCCCAATACCTGCGAGGGTGGCGTCGGGGTTGGCGCGCAAACGTACAATGTTCCAATACCAATGCCGTCACTGCGCCCGAGTTGAACGCTGACCGATTTCATTGAAACTTGGTTGGAGTATGGAAAGATTTTGGTAGCGGGGGGCGGGATCGAACCGCCGACCTTGGGGTTATGAATCACCATCCCGGCAAGAACTTAAGTTTTTGCTTTTGCTAAGGTTGCAGCCACCAAGATTTTTCAAGCATTTCCCGTCCTTTCCAGTTCCTGCCGGTTCCTTACCCGTTGCGTGCTGTTAATTCTGGACACAATTTGGACACGACGAATTTGGGTGAACCCGAGGCCTGTTTGGTTTTCGCTGAGGCATAAGAGGAACGGTCAGTCTGTCGGCGACCATATTGCTTCGCCGTTGATGAGATCTGACGTTGTACACAAGTTATCTTTTAGACCGGATGACCAAGCCTGAAACGGCGGGTTCTTCATGCGCTCTTCAAACGCACTCTCGTCTCGGTATGCCTCGTAGACATAGAGCGCGGTCTCATCTTTCTGGTCAGGGTAAAACTCAAATCTCAGAGTGCCAGGTTGTTCTTGATCTCTACAGAGTTTTCCGTCCCAAATGAGGAAATCGATCAGATTCTGAAGTTTCCCAGGCTTGGCTTTCGCTCTGAACAAAATACCTATCATGTTGGTGCTCCTTTAGGCCTAGGGTTGATACAGTAGGTTATGCTGCGACCCAGGTCTATCGCGACTAGATTGTCCGCCACTGTTAATCAGGTCCACTCATAGCCCAAGACGAGTACCACATCCTGGACTTCGCCTGATTGCAATTTCCCGCTGGGACCGGTCATCAATATTTCCCATTTAACCGCCGTGGTCGTTAAGTCAACTTTGAGGTCGACGTCCTTCTGCTTGAAACGCAGTTCGCCAAATTCGCCAACTGCGAGGTTCATCGTTTGCGGTAATGTGGGCGTCGGAGGGGTGAGTGTTGCCTGATATGCACCGGTCCCTGTGCAGCGCGCCACCAACGTCACTCTATTGATCTGAAGTATCTTTCCCTGATCCCGGAAAGAAAACAAATTAGGTATTAGCTCCAGTTCGAACGTGTTTGCACTCGCAGGGTTAGTGGGCTTCACGAAGCGTTGCCACTGCCCGGAGAATTCCCGCCTGAGGTCGAAGATCCTTGAGAACGGAGTTCCGTCGTTTTTGAAGTAGGCTTCAAGGTTTGCGACTGCGCTACTCTTGAAAGGTCCGGCATCTTCTCTCGCGGTGTATTTAACGTGAAGTACTGCGTCGGAAATAGTGTCGTAGTCGAATTGGCGTAACGCTTTGCCGAAATCAGGCGCTGCTGAATTGAAGAGCTCCAGTGACCAATTAGTGATAACTCCGGCACCCTCAAAAGGCAGATAGCGTTCATCTCGGAAGTTGAGTTCGAATATGCCACTATCGTTTTGAGCATTACTCGCCGCGATCGCTTTTACGGGAATATTGTTCTCCACGAAACGACCGTCATCGGCGGGCAAGCCGTCACCATCTACATTTCGGGGGTAGCCGTTATCTCCATTACCGGTGTTAATGCGAATGCTATTTCTCAGCAGGCGCAACGTACAGGAGATCGTGGTGTAAGGCCCCACTACGCATGGCAGGGTAAGGCTGACCGACTTGATACGCCGGAAATAGTGACCGGGAAAGTCGCGATCGAAGAGCTCTTCCGGCAGACTAAAGAAACACCGCCCGGTTTCCCGCAGTTTCACCAAAGCCAGCGGGTCTACCAGAGCCAATGACACATTCTTGGTCAACTCACGTTCCCGCCCGTTCCGCTCCAGGTAAGCGGCGTCTAGTCGGCGCAGATCATATTGCAGCTTTTCGCCTGAGAGCAGTCCCTTTTTCAAGCTGTCCCAGTATCCGAAATTGATGTAGCTGATATCCTGCAGGCCGAGCTCAAAGCGAAGGCATCGCTCCGCTTGCTTGGCCAGGTCGTAAGCCAGCTTGTAGCTTTGAAAATACACTAAGGAAATTTGAGTTACCTGCCATTGATAAAGATCTTGATTCGTATACTTCGAGCGCATGAAAGCATCAATAGCTTTGGAGTTCTCTATCTGGAGCAAATGGTTGTCGAGCTCCTTCTCGGCAATCGCCAGTCGCAGTTCGGCAGCGGCGATTTGACGATCCATTTGGTCCAGTTCTTTCCCAGCCAGAAGCTCCTGGAGTTTCCAATCATCCCAACGGCGATCAAAACCGCCCTTGGAGGCGGCCATCGCTGCATCGTTCGCAGCGATTTGAGAAATGAAAGAAAGCACGTCACTGGCAAGATTTGCTGCCTGTCCTAACTCCAAACCTCCAATCTTGAATTTGGCCAGCGGCGAACCTCCGAACCCCGAAGCCCCAAGATCGATCGCCGGCAATATGGAGATGATCGAAGCGGCAAGTTTTACTCCTTGCGCAGCTTCGGACAGTGTGTGGGAGAGTCCCAACTTCTCGAGATGTAACTTCTCCTGAGTATTGAGCCGCTCGATATCCCGATAATAATTTCGTCGCGTTTCGGCAACTATTTTCGATCGTTTGATACCTTCGAGGTTCTCTTTGGCTTCGTCAATTTGTTTCTGTCGCAAGGCCTTAACAGCTTCCTGCAACTGAATCTCCTGGCTCTGCCGCAGCAATCCCAGCGCCTCCGCGTCTTTCTTTTCCAAAGCGCCTAATAAAGCACCACCGAGCGCCTTCACGTCGTTGCAAACTTCATTAGCTTTCTGCAGCAAGATATTGAAGCGATAGAGCGGCAGCGGCGCATTCAGGTCGGCAAGTGCGCTGCTGATGTCCACGCCGGCAGCAACGGCTTTCACCAGTGCGGCCGGGTCGATTGGCGGCTCGAACAGCGCCAGTTGGCGCACAACACCCTCAATATTCATGCAGTGGCGAATTTTGTATAGCCTATCGGCAACAGTGTCCCAGTAGCCCAACAACTTGTCATTTTGAGGAATGCAAAAGTAGAGCATTGGGAGCGGCGGTGGATCAGGACCGAAGAACTCAACCCCGGAAGGCGGCGGCACCAGATTTTCGACCTCCACAAGCGCGTTCGAAAAGGCGTCGAACTGTTCTTCCAACTCATTGAAGCTCTCTACCGGCGGCTTTGCCTGGGCCGGGATCTTCTTCTGTCGAGGTCCCAGAATCTCAGCGGCCAGAATATATAGTTGGGTTGCTTCGTTGATACTCTCCATGCTGTCTTGCCGGAATAGGTTGTCGCCCCAGGCGATTAGATTATCCAGATACTTCATTACCACAGTTTTCTGATACGCAACCGTGCGGTAGTTGGCGATGCGATGCGGTTCAAAGGGATACGTGCGCCAGTCTCTCACTTGATCTTCCAGGTCTTTCTTTGCTTGTAGCGAGAAGCCAGGGACACTGGTATCACCCGCCAACATCCGCAGAATATTTTCTATGCGTTGTTGCACATATTGGGGATCAGCCGTCTCGAAAAATGGTTTGGTAATCCAGTATTTGCTCATTATTGAGCCACCGGTTACGGCGCTATCGAGACCGATTGGGTTGAAGATGAAGTGGTACCAGTCGCGCGCCTCTTCGAAGTGCAGCTCTCTGCTCAAAGTGTTTCCAATCAGCAACGGTAGATGGAAAAACAATTCCCAGTTGTAAGGTGAGAAGGAGCCATCTGGGGTAAAGTCCACATATTCGTCTGGATAGGAATCCACATCTTTAGGATCTGCGGGTAACTGGACGACCGCCAGAGTTGGCCGGTAGTTCTGTTGGAAGCTGAACCCGGTATTCTTCAACTGGGTCTCCCGTCTCATCAGTGCCGGAATACCCTGGAGCGGGTTGTAGACCAAACTGGCGAAGTCACAAACCAATGGGTGATAGAAGTTCTTAAAATGAAATCGGCCATTGGGCAAAAGGTCAAGCGATATCCCGCCCAGATAGTGGTGGATAAACCTCATGACCAATCGCTTGAGGAGAGTGAACACTTGCTCATCAGTGAAGAACGCCTTAAGCGGACCGTCTCCATATGCAGCCTGTGCTCCCTCAGGAAACTGCTGGGACAGGAACTCTTCGAGGGTCCTGCGCGCGAGCGGAGCTGTGGGCAGTGTTAGGCTGTTTAGCCAGTCTTGTACTTGCTCTTCAAGCGTGTCATGAAATTGCCTGAAGAGTTTTTTCATCTCCGGATAGTAATACCTGACAGTGCTGTCGACGGCGCTGCCGATATTTGCCAATCGGATATTGTTATTTCCGACCTCAAGAACCGGGAGGACAAAGAACGTACGCTTCTGATCGTTGTAGAAGAAAGGCAACCAGGTGCCAATCGGAAACGACACTGCTTGCTCTCTCGGAGAGCGGGTTAATAGCCCGTCGAGTCTCAACCTGTCGAAGTAGGAAAGATGCCAGGGTGGAGACATCTTGAAGGTTCCCGGGGTCGTTTGCAGAACTGGAATCTTGAATGACTGATCGAGTTGATTGCGAGCATAGTTGACTAAGGTAAAATCGTTAGCCGCATTTATGGCCGTCGGCCGAGGCTCCACTTCCAACCACTTGAGAAAAGTAACGAAAGGACCCGTGGAACCGGGCTCCGGCGGCGTGGCGTAAATTGGGGCGCCGAGGAAATTATTTGCAGCCAGTTGCGGCACGCCATCACATCCTGCGAGTTCGAAGGCGCCAAATAGTTGTGCTTTTGTTTTCCCGTCGCTGCCGAAACTATAGCCCTCAAACTTGATACCAAAGCGACCATCTATCTCACTTCTATCTATCGGCCAGAAGTAGTAATGCTTCCGGACAATTTCAACGTCATACCATTCGCTTACGGCGTAGTCCTTTGAGACCTTCTTGGGGGTCCACTTACCCTGACGGAATTCACTAACCGCCAGTTGCAGCCTCAGTCGCTTCTTGATCTTGTCGGTAGTAAAAGAAGTCGCAGCGTCGGTCGAAAGCTTTGGTACCTTGACGGTGCTATTCTCCTTTTCATCCGGTGCTTCCGTAAACACAGGCCAAAACAGGAATAGACGCCCGCTCACGACTGCTGGAATCAGGTAGTCGTGCTGAATGTCCAAGTCGACTTTTTCCCATGGTGTCCATTGTCGATAGTCGTAGCGGCGGTAGTAATAGAGGTGTGGTTCGGCTCCCACCGTGCGACCAAAGACATGAATGAAGGTGTTGTCACCGTCGTCCTCCTGGTAGAAGCCCGCAATTTCCAGTTGGGCAACGTCATGGAGTTTCTGTAAGTAGTTAGTAAATGCTGTTTCGACCGTAAACTGGTTGATTTCATTTTGCAGCAATTCATTCTCAAAATCCTTAAAGAACTGCGACCTATCTCTTTTCAATTGCGGCTCAACCCAGTTCTCGGGCCAAAGGAATACTTTCCGGTTCGCTTCCCACACGCGGTATTTGCGCATCCATTTCCACCAACGCCAGGCACTATCGCCGTCGAGACCACCATCCTTGACAGCGACCTTCGGCTCCAGTCCCATGAAGCATCGCTGCACAAACAATTGCACCGAGCCCGATGCTTGTACCAACCGGCTTGTTAACTGGCACGAGGACATCTCTACGTCCAGCAAATGGTAAGCATATAGATCGTTTGTGTTCTCCCACTTGTCGGTCGGCCTGTCTAAGGGTTGGGCATGCGCCAGGCGAAACGCGGCCAGAGCGTCCCGCTTCCGCTCACGCAGAACATCCTGAATCTCCGTGCTTAACGTCAGCCACGTTTCCGTACCGAATTTTGAACGAAGCAAGTCGTTTAATGTTCTTGCCTCGTCGGGACCCATCGAGGCCGCTGCGAAACGTTTCACCACATCGGCCCTCGCATTTAGGTTCTCAATGAAGTAGATCGCCCGCCGCAATCGCTCCCAGTTTTCCGCAAGCAGGTAGTCGGCCGGGTAGGTAAGATTCAACGAGGCCACAAGTGCGGCCACATCGTCGGCCTGCCACGTATCGTTCATGAGTTGTACATCAGCGGCGAAGGCGGTGGTCAGGTACCCAGTATTGTTGAGTTTCGTCAGTATTTCGAGAAGCGTGATCTGTGTTTCTGGCAACGTATCTCGTAGGCGAATCAACCGACTGGTTCTAATGAACAGTTGTAACGAAGCAATCGTGGCTGTGGCCTTTAGAGGTAACGTCAGAAGATCAATTAGTTGGGCCCCTGCAGACAGGTCTTTGATCTGCATCAATTCCGTTAACGTGATCTTCCACTTTTTCAAAACCGTCGCAGCTCGAGTCAATCTAAACCACTGATCGAACGTCGGTTTCAGGGTCGCGTAGTCGACTACTCCCGTCGTGCCGACGAAGGCACCCGTGAAGTGGTCTAACAATGGATTTCCCGTCTCGATGTAGTTGACGAACAGGTAACGGGTTAAAGCCTCAGTAATACCCAATTCCGAACTGCTTTGCTGGACCACAAGACTTTCAGATAAGGTTCGAGACAAATAGACCAAGGCTTTTTTCAGTGCCGTTGCGAGACGAACTGCAAGGTCGGGGTTTGTCAGGTCGCCATCCATTAGCCAGATGCGATCGTCGGGCGGATTAATAGATTGGGGTTGGGTGAATAGAGTGTTTACCGCGTTTAGGTAAAGGCCGTTACTTGAAAGAGCATCGAGCATCGCTTTCTCTGCGGGAGTCATGATGCTCCCTGCGAAACGCAAAAGGCGCTGCTCAGCGTCGTAAGAGATTTTTGCAGTCAAGGTTGGCTCAGGAAGTGACTTGAAATCCACAGCGGGCGGCAGGTCCTCGAGGGTTGTCGTGAAGACCGGTTGAAAAAACTTGATTGCCAGGCGGGGATATTCGAAGAAATCAGCAATCGCCTGCTGGTAACTCGCAATTCCGGTCACCCCTGACAATGTGGCATGGCTAAGCAGACTTGTTTGCTCGGCAATGGTCATGACGCCGTTAAAGCGCAGTACTGGTTCATAGCGGATGTCGATGTTATTCGTACCTCCCGTGATCCCGGGAGGGAAAGTGAAACCAGTTGGAAGACCTATTACAGTTGCGGGCTGGCCTGGATGCAGAAATAGCTTTTGAATCGCATCCTGGTAAGCAGTTAGGGTAATAATCCCCGCTATCGAGGGATCGTTTAGCAAGACCACCCGTTGCGCGGGGGTCATTGAGCCGTTGAAAAGAAGTCTTGGCTCGTACGCGATAGCAATGTTATTCGGAGCTCCCGTTATCGGAGCTTGGAAGTCGAAACCTGAAGGCAAGTCGCCAATGACCTTTTCCTGGCGAACATCGTTGCGCAAAGTGGCAATGAATAACTGCGTGTCTGCTTCGTCGCGGTTGAAATTTTGCAGTAGCGCAGTCAGCAACGCCGTGAGGCTGTCCACGTCCCTGGGTGGAACTACATTCAAGAAGTCGTATTGCCCTGGATCAAACTGCGCCTGTACTGCCTGGAGCCCTTTGCGTAGGGCGGCAAGAAAGCGTGAGGCATCTACCTCTTTGGTCGCAGCTTTAGCTGATCGATCCGCTGCTAACAGCCAGTTTGCTTCGTCCGGCGAGAACCCCGTGCTTCTAAAGTTGTCAATGTCTTTAACAAATTCCCAGGCCGCCCTGGGTGACGCAAACTCATCAAGGTCTAACTGGAAAAGCTTAAGCAGGATCTTCCAGTCTTCGGGCTTAAACTTGAGCAGCTTCGCTAGCCAGGCATGCCGCCAAAGAAACGAGAGGTTAGCCAGCGTGAGTTCGTCGGTGATGTAAGGATTTCCATTCGAAGCCTTCGTAAGGGCTTTCAACAGGATTAGATCGGATTCACGGATACCCAACGCGGCCAGGATGGCTGGATGGTGATCGGAAATTTGGTGTCGCTTGGGTAATCCTGTCGTTGGATCGAGCTCTGGAAGGCCGGTACTGGGATCAATGACCGGTTTGATTGCATTGGTGGCAGGGTCAAGTTCAAATGCTGGGTCGAGCGGGTTTACCAGGCGCTTGTTCATAAACAAGTTTTGGTAAAGAGCATTTTCCCGCTTTTCGTGCAACTTTGAGAACCGGCTAGCCGAGTTCAAATCGCCAAACAGCGCACACAACTGCTCAACTGAGGTTTTCGCACCCAACCGGTTTCGCAGTTGACTGAAGTAGAAGAGATTGATCAGAAAGGTCTCATCCAGCGATCCGTTTGGAGCTGAGGTCGCGCCGATGCGAGGATGTCGCAGGACCAGATCAAGCTCCCACATTTTCCAGCCCTTAAGCTTCCGCCACAGCCGCAGAAAGCGATGGATGCGATCTAGTTTTATCTCATCCAATACCTGTATCAGTTTCTTATCGGTGTCACAGGACTGTTCGTTGGGATTAACGGGAAGGACTGCGATATCTCCGGCGGGATTGATGAACTTGAGATCAAGCAGAGTCAACAGCTCGTTGTACTCGAGGCGAGTCTTCTGGAGAAAGCTCTTTACGTTGCCAACGAAAGTCAACCAGGTTGGGCCTGTTTCTCCCCAAATCTCCTGCTGTCCGGCCACTGTGGGATCAGCCACCAGGATCAGCAATTTCTCGCTGGGATCTGTTGGCTTAGCGCTTATGTATATACCAAAGTATTCAGCGGCGATCTCGCCATCGGTGGGATTGTTTGGGGGTGCAGTGCCTCTCAAGGCACTCATCAAATCCCATCGCTGCAAGTTGGTTTTTTGAAAGCCTGCCCTGACCTCTTCGGCGAAAAGGTCAAACGGCAGTGTGAGCGGGTACTTCGCCGCCCGCAGCTTTTCGTAGGCCTTAGAATTGACATACTGCGGGTAGGCTCGCAACTCCGCCGCGCTGGCCTTGGTGTTTCGCAGGATCTCGGCAAAAAAGTTTAGTGAGGGACTCTTCTTCTTCAATAGGTAGGTCACGTCGTCGCCGTGGACCACCCAAGGATTTGGATTCGAGGCTTTCACCTGGGAAAGCGTAAAGTCATCGCCCAGCTTGATGTTCTTAGTCGCAAACGCGTTCGCGACCGCAGCCTTTGCCGCTGGCGGCGCCGGCACGGTGGTGAAACCCACAAGTTCTACGTCGTTCTCCCCCGCCGCAATTACGTCTTCCAGGACCTCGCAGACAGTGTCAACGTAGGGAAAGGGCGTCAACGCGTTTGCGCAATTCAATTCGAGGTACCCGAGATCTGGGCGACGTTCAAAGAGAATGTCTTTGCACGACACGCCGGCATTCTTGGACGGTCGTTTCCCCAGAAAACTCAGGATGTCTGCGAAGTAGGCGGCGGGCCCGAGCACCGAATTACAGTGTTCACACTCGCAGAGGTCGCCGGCTTTGAAGAGATTGTCCCAGTTGGGAAACCTGGAAAGCGCAGCCGCGTTGTTGTTTTGTAAGGCTAGTGGTAAACCTTCGGCGTCAAGTGCTTTCAAGTCAGCCACGATCGTCAGCGCAGCCGCGTGGGTGTCGGCCGCTCGGTTCCAGGCGAGCCGCGCGCTTTCCGCGGTAAACCCCGGACGGTTCGCATAGCGTCGGACAAATTCTGACTGCCCCTCCCGGTAGACCTGTTGCGCTGAGTGAAGATCGTCGGCGAGCAAGGTATCGGTCGCGGCGAAGTTGGGCGCAAGCTTGAACACGCGCTGGACCGCTTTGAGCTGGATTCGGAACGTTGCATCTTTCGCCAGCGAGCCAAATTCAAAACTAATATTGTTCGTCAAAAACTCATCAACCGGGGTGTCCAGAAGTTCAAAGTCTTCGTGTGTGTTCAGAAATCTGCTTAGGGCTTCGGGGCGAGTCAGTCCACGAGTGCCGCCACTCTGCAACGCCCGCTCTAGGCCGCCGGCGAAGGCCGTGGTTGGAAACGCGTCGCGAAACTGGCGCGCGAGGGTTTTGCCGTAGACTTCAGCCTCAGGAAATGCGGTTCCGGCGATCGTGCCCACCTCAGTGGGCAGCGTTATCTGGCTGGCCGCATGTTTCGTCTGCACCAGCTCGACCCACTCGTCTTCACTGCGCCTTGCGAGCGAACGGATCTGTTCCGGTTGCCGCACGCCAAATTGATCCTTAATCGCTTTGACTACGAAAAAATCTGCGCCAGTCAGCTCCGCTAACTGAAAAGACGCACGCAAGTCGTCAATTTCAGACTTGTGGAAGTTTTTTTGCTTTTCCAACTTGGCCAGGAGTTCGGGCGTGAGTGCTTTGTGCTCATTGAACAAGCGCGCGAACATCTGCTGTTTTTCCGCTTCCTTTATCCCCGCATCTTCGAGTGCCAATTTGACGAAGCTGGGAGTGGTTGCATCGGTCACCAATCGGCTTGCAGCAAGCTTTAGAAATATCTCAATCCAGCGGTCAATGCGTTTACGTGAAGAATTCGGAATCTCTCGTTCGCTAAAGCTGCGGACCAGCGATTTGCGCACCGCGGTCGCGTCAAGTGAAGGTAGGGCGCTCAGTACGTCGGTCAGTTGCTCGGCGAGGCTCTGATTTTCGGCAAAGTGGTAGAACGAACCTCCCAGCAAGGCAAACCAGAACTCTGCCGGAAGTCCTTCGTGTGCCAATGTATGAGCCAGGGCAAAACGGGCCAGGAGTGGTTTTTCGAAGCCCGTCTCTCCGGAAAGGAAGGTCAGATCATGGTGCTTCTCGTCCTCCTCTAATTTCTCTATCCCTACGGTCTCCAGTAATGGCGGCAGCTCTCGTGCAATCCTCTCAAACAACGTGGGCAATTTCTCAGCGGGGATGACCAAATCAATCTCGGCAACAGACGGTGCGTTGAATAAGATGGGCGAAGTAGCGAGCTCAGCGCCGTCGGCACCAAAGGCGGTAACAACGAGGTCAGCGTTTCCTTTTTCAGCTCTGCGGAATTGATGCGCGGAATAGTGGATTTCGTACGCGCCTGATTTGTCGGTTTGGGTTTTTCCTAACTCTTCTTTATGTCGTAGGTCCAGATCCACCGCCGTCACCGTAATCCCGGCCCCAGGAGAGTTATCAAAAAGGCGAACCGTGCCCCTTACCAGGTGCGTTGGCTGTTGTTCCGATGAAGCGATTAGCTCATCCAGCAAACGATTGAGCTCATAGGCGGTCGCTTCGTCTACTTCACCGCTGGCTGTGAGCTGTCGCTCTTCCTGAAAGGCTCTAACCACCATCCTGGTGGCGTCGCCATATGTTTGCGCGCTTTGCTCCCGCGTTAGCGCAACCAGTACCAGCGGACTAATCTCGTCATGCTGAAGAATGATGCTTCGGTCGATGAGGAGTCGCAGGGCGGCTTGCAGATTGCCAACTTCTGGACCTTGCATGCGCAACTTCAGGGGGAAAGTAATGTTGTTCATGTGTGCTCCTGGTAGAACGGCTTACAGTGGGTAACGGATTACTAGTAGTGTAGGCCGCGCGACGTTCAGCTTTTGGTCCTCGCCTGGGGTCGCTTAATTCGGACTTAACCACCGTCGCTTTCTGATGAGAGCTTTTCGGCAACCTGCTCGAGTAATACGCTTCGGTCAAGCAGGTATTCGAATCGCTGATCGTCCTTCACCACGGCCTGGAATCGCTCTGGCAGCGAGAGAACAATCCGCAGCCGCTCCTTTTGAGTCCTGGATCTGAGTTCGCTGGATCGAACCGCTGAATCATGAAGGTCATTTCCGAGCAGTTGTTCTAGACCTTCGCTGTTGATCCAGGAGGCGTGCTCGTAGGTGTTCGTTGCCGGATCCACTGGAATCCACTCATCCAGGTTTGGAGGCGCGGCTGTAGGGACGTACGCGAGTTGAATGTTCAATAGGAATTTCTGGATCAGTTCAAGTGTCGGCCCGGGGTCGCGCGGAGAAAACTGCTGACCGATTCCGCCTTGATTAGTTACGATGAAAGCAATCGGGCTGGACATCGTTTCAGAATAGGCGCTGGCATACGCTTGCTCGAGCCATGGGTAATGCCGGGCTAGTGCCCAACGAATCTTTTCCGGGTCGGCCCAGCCAACAAAGCAGCGCCTCACGTTTCCTGCGGTTTCGACAAAGACGAGGCATTGAATGCCCTTCATTCGCGCAAAGACAATTGCCATGATAAGAAGCCTGGAGGTAAGCCATTCTTGGCCAGTGCCGAGGTTGACCTCCGCATAATCTGCGGTCCCTCCCTCCATCAGTTGCTTACTGAAACTGGCGGCCGTACTGTCGTTCACCTGGAGAGCAGTGGCCTTTTGCCGCAAGTCCAATGCGCCCGCAGTCCAATCCGGCGCAAAGGCCGTAGCTTTGGCTAACTCAAACGAAATTCCTGCAAACCCGAGTTTTGTTATGCGGCCTGCGATGCCCTGGACTAAGGACGGAATCTTTTTGCGGTATACCAGAAGGATGACCAGCACAACAATGGGCCAGAACACTGCACTGATCACCGCGGCAATATCCAGAGTGGCAGTAAGTCCAGAACTCGGGGGACTAGCGGTGGGAGAAGCGGCGGCGGCTTTCTCAGCTACTTGGGCAAAGAACGTTAGGGCGAGTGTGGTCATCACGATCGTATCCATCTACCTTTCCGAAGACAAACCTTGTGCAATTTATTCGTTCGAGAACTCTGTATGACGCGCGGGAAACGCTTTCGCAATACCATGATGTCATTGGCTTGTTTGAAGTATTCGATTATATTTGTCTCGCACAGCTTCGAGTTGGCGTTCTACCCGGAATTGACGGGCCTCAGATAGATCTTGGGGAGTAACTTGAAATCCCTGACTTCGAAGTTCAGTTAATTCCGCATTCAAGCTTCGTACATGCTCACCTAAGACACTAAGAAATTCGCCATGCATTGCAGTGGTCACTCTGATGAACTTCTCAAGACGAGCCTCTTTTTCTCGATTAAATGTCGTGATAGGATAATTCTTCGCAAACTCTTCTTGCTGTTCGTCTCTAGGAGGCAGCCCCACCGAGCGTTCGAGGAACTCAGCGGTTGGTTTGCCCAAGAACTTAATTCCAGCGGCAGTTACTATGCCAAGTGGACCACCAACCGCTATGCCAACCACTAAAGCGCCGCCACTTATTCCGAATTCCTGGGCCGCCGCCTTGCCTCCCTCGTTATGGTAGGCGACAGCGGTTTCGACGCCCACGCCAATTGCCCCGGCCACTCTAGCAGTGACTTTTAGCGCGCCAACCGCATATCCAGCGTGGTGCGCGTAGTGCTCGGCGTATTCCAAAGGCGCTTCTACAATAGTGGTTATAACTTTTACTGCGGTCTCAGAGATTTCTGAGTGCTCACTTTCCTTCTCTTTGAGGCCTGTCGGATCTGCGTACGTAATTGGACGATTCGCACAGTACAAATACAAGTTGAATACTTGAGGAACTGAAGTCCACTCACGCATGACTGAAATGGGACGCGAATCTAGTCTAATGGAGTCTGCAGCTAAAGAGTCCATGAATCTTCCGTCGAAATTCTGCAATCCGGTTTCATTAATGGACTTCCGTTGGAAAGGCGCGTGTTCCTCTTTTTGGCGAGATTGTCGTTTGTCGGTTCGAAATAGTGGATCCGCGCTCGTCCACCTCCCCAACCACGGCGCGTAGTACCTTGCTCCGTGGTAGTACAACCCACTCTCCTCGTCTTGCTCCTTGCCCGTGTATCGATAGCGCTTCGGCGTCTCAGTTTGACTCCGCACAGCCTGGTACGACGTACTGCCATACGGGGTGTACTCCTCGTATGAAACGAGTTGCGCCTGATCGTTCAACTCCAGGCTGGCTGAGCCGAGGTGGTTGCCAAATTGGTAGCGGATAAACTGAGGCGGCGACCCGTCGTTGCCCTGGGTCCGAGTCTCTACCAGCGCGATGCGCTGCTTGTCGTCCATTACATGCAGCGTCTCGCGCACGATGGGGTTAACGCCGTTCTGGTGGTAGATTTCGAACCCCCCGAGATAGATGCGTTCGTCTTTGATTTGTCCGCCCGCCAACTCGGTTACCTTGCGCACACGCTGACCACCGGAATCGTAGACGTACCAGGTACGCTCGCCATCGTGTTCTCTTTCCTCGTTTGAAGGATTCACTGCCTGGCGCCGGGTCATGTGCAGTTGGTCTTTGAAGTCCCAGCGCATGACTTGCAACTGCGGCATGCGTCGCATGTTGCCGTGGGCGTCGTAGCCATTCCCTGCGGTGCTGTAAGTTTCAGTTGTCGCGCCAATGGTAGTGCTCGTAAGTCGATTACTTTTTGGTCCCAGCAGACCGGGTTCCAGAAGACTCGACTCGTTGTAAACGTAGTTACGAGTCCAGCCGGGCTGGACCGGATCGCGGCCTTGATGGATCACCTGCTTAAAGTTGCCAACCTGGTCATAAATGTATCGCTCGACGTAGCGGCCCAGGGCGTTGCCGTCGCTGGTCGATAACAAAATGCCCACGCGCGGCTGGTCGTTGTAAGAATGTGGCGAGGGCGCGCCTCCGACCTGACCCAGATGCTCTCGACCGGTCGCCTCGATCAGACGGTAGATGGCGTCGTAGGTGTAATCAGCACTTGGTTCAACTCGCTTGTTGCGGAAGAAAATCGTCTGCTGCGCATCGTCGCGAATGTTGGTAATGTTGCCGGCCGGATCGTAAGTGTAGTGCAGATTTTGCACTTGACAGCCAGGCCATCCTGACGGCGGCGGCTGCCGGCAATCGTCGGGAAAGGTGGCGGCGTCGCGTTGCGTGAGCAAATGAACCAGCCGGTAGGTCAGCGGGTCATAGCTATAGTTGGTAGTTACCCCCGAACGAGTTGCCGTTGCCCCGCTGCCGTATTCAATCAGCGTGCGCTGTCCCCTGGCGTTGTAATCAATATCGTTGACGAAAGGCGTCCAGATTGGCTGACCGTTTTGCAGCGCGCCCTGTAAATTAACTTCCACGCGCTCCAGTAGGTTTGCTTCGTTATATATATGACGGATAACGCTGGCATCAGGCGCAGTCACTTCGGTTGGACGATTAAGGGCGTCATAAGTAGTGCTGCTGGTGAATGTGTTGGGCTCCAACACCTGGTTTTGCAACCAATCAAGCGTATTCTGGTGGTCGACAGCAAGCCTCCGAGTAGTGCGCAACAAATTGCCTTTGAAGTCATATAGATCTGTGGTGACAATGCCCGCGCCATCACGTTGTTGAAAGACCTTCCCGCGCAGGTTAGCTTGCCGTTGCTGTTGTTCGCTCAATCCAGTAGCCGGACTCTCACCATAAATCGTTCGCTCGAAAGCAACTGCCTGAGTAAAGAATTCCGAATTTGAATCCAGCGCATCACCTCCCTCAATAAGTGATCGTACCGGCCGGCGCAACGCATCATATTCAGTATGGAAAGCATATCCGCGGCTGTTCCACGAGCGGCTTGGTTTGCCGGTCACGGCATTCAACATCCAGCGCTCGCCAGCCTCCATGCTGGCCTCGTGAATGCGGTTGCCAAGCAGGTCGTAGTCATAACGCATAACTACGCGAACGCGGGCGTCGATCACTTCGTGCTGGTTACCTTCAATATCAAGAACAAGGCGCGTCGGGTAGAACTCCTCGGTGGGTGGAGCGGCGAGGGGCGTGTCGCTGTACTTAAATCTGTTGTGAGCGACCGTTAAGAACGTGCGCCCAAGCGAATCGAAATAGGAGACACTTGGCGTACCGGTGTGGATTGCTGTTTTGTCAGCAGCATCTTGTTCGTTTGGCCCAAGCGCGCCACCAGAACGTTGCACATGCCACGTGGGCAGGTACTCCGCATTCGGCAGCCGGCGGAAGAAATCCCTCACGTCCGCATCGTTCTTGGGATCAGCCACGAGCACAGTGTCACTTGCATCCCACGATTCCTGCCGCCACGGATCGAAGACCACCTTCTCCCACGTGTGGTTTGGGTGCAGAGTTGCGACCACGCGTTCAATTGGATCATAAAAGAGTACCGGGCTGACACCAATGCGGACGTCAAACTCGAAGCGGTGTGTGTCAGTGTAGAACGGCTCGTACTGACGGACTGGTTTGCCTTTGTTGTTGAAGACAGACCAGCCGCTGCCCACCCAGCGCGGACTGAGGTCGTTCGGCGTCATCTGTGGCTGACCGTCCGCGCCCACGATAATCTTGCCGTTGGCATCGCGTTTTGGCACTGGCCCGGGCTCGGCCTGGATTTTCTTCTCGACCTCGCGGCCAAAACCGTCAGAGTAGGAGAAGCTAACCTGAATGTTGAGTCCGCCTGCGGGCACTGGTTCACTGGCGTGTGTTTCGCGTGCAAGCGTGGCGGCAAATGTCGGTGGCTTATGCTGGGGGTTTGGCTCACGCCAGTAGCATGTCAGATCGTAGATGATGCGACTGGTGGCGTTGTCCAGCAAAGTCGAAGCCAGTGGCCCCTTCGGATTAGCGACGAACTGGTCGATTTCTGTTTGCGTCAGATCCGTGCGGAAAGTTGCTGCTAGCCGGTCACCGGGAACAGGAGCGTCCTCGGGCTTTCCCATCACTGCCGTGCCTACAACCATGCCCAGAGCATCGAATGCGACCACCGAGCGATTGCGGTTTGGCTCCATCATCAGCGCCGGTTGCAACACTCGATAATCATGTCCTTGGCGAACCAGTGGTTGTGTCGGGTTGACGTTGCGTTCGCCCACTGTGACGCGGTTACCGACCGCGTCGCGGGTTTCTCTTGTCAACAAATCGTAGTCATCGTAAGTGACGAAAGCCTCAGTGCTAACTAGATTAGTGTGAAAGGGATCGCGATAACGGAGTGGGAGGAAGAAGTGCGCTTGCGCGTTGGCCAACTCCACCGCCGCATTATCCCCGGTGCCTAGGGAATAAAAGACCTGTCCCGAGGGAATCCACCAATTTGCGTCGCCCTCTGTGTGAACATAGCCGCCTTCATCCGCAAGCATGGTATTAGCGACTCGCGTCCCGTAAACGCGGCTAATCAGGCCAGGCGTAAAAGCGAGCTTGTAGTTTTCGAAGGGGAGCGCTAACGATTCCAACTGGCCGAGCGGTGCCGGGGCGGTCAGGTCGTTGCGCCGATAGAGCGTGCGTACATGCTCGATGAGCCGCTTCTGTAGCAGAGTTATGGTTGGTGTTTGTTCGTACCCGATTGACACCGCGGCGGCTCCGGCGGTCAAGAACTCGCTTAAGGTGAAACGGGTGCTACCCGGCGACTGGAGGAGACCGGTCAACTCGTAGGTGCGTGCCTCAGAGGGCAGCGGCGTCCGATAATTGTCGGCGGTGTCAACATGATTTGTGAAGTCGTTTTCCGTGTACGTGATCAGCAGTTCGCCTTGTTTCCTTTGGTCCGCAAGCGGCAGGTTCGGGTCGGGTTGGCGACGGCCATAACCGATGGCGGCAGACTTTAGAACATTGCCAAACTTATCCACTTCCAGTGTCAGGGCGTGTGTAGTGCGCGGATCGGTGGGGTCGCGCTCGTAGTGGTAACTGATGACTTCACGTGGGTGGACCAGGAAGACTGCGTGTTGGTTGTTGCCTTTACCCTGAACCAATTCAATAGTGAAGTTTTGTTCGGTGACAGTATAAGGGTGCTGGGGCTCGTCCGGCGCGTCCAGTGCATACACCTCCTGACGCAACATCGAACCCTTAAGAGCGCGGCAGGCTTCGCGCTCTTCCTCGACGCTCAACCCGTTGGGGAGTTCCGTGTCTTCGAGCAGGAGTTGCCTCGCTTGTGCATCAGTCAAGCCCGGTTCGCGGTAGTATTCCCCTACATCTGTCTTGTCCAACAAGCCGGCAAAGAAATCGGAGACATGATCACGACCAAGATAGACGCCGGTGTGGAACCAGGTGCGAGTCAGCACCGGAGGAACGTGAGATGATTCGTCAATATTCGTTCCCACGGGAAATTCGTGGCTGGCATTGAGCGCAGCAAACTCCTCTGTGTCCCGCTGTTCCATCATGCCGAAACCACGGAACTCGCGTTCAACGCCGTCGAAGTAGCCATGGTGATAGGCGTAGCGAGTTACGAAGCGGTTGCCGCTGATCTGATCAAAGGTCTCGACCCGCTCAATCACGTGGACCGGAAATGGAACTCTGGTGATCCACGGCTTTCCGGCTAGTTTGTCGGCGAAGTAGAACTTCGTCGAGGAAGCGTACTGAACCCGCGTTTCAGCACCAAGGTTATTGGCTGATTTGATGAGCAGATGGGGCTTTTGTCCGCCCATCAAGTCGATGAAGCGCAGTGGTTGCCGGGTGGCTCCCGGGAGCGGCGATGACCAGACCAGACACGCAGTGCCATTACCGAGCAGGTCGGTTGTGGTGACCGAGGCCAGGCTATCGGTGCGCGGGAACTGGCGCAGTCGGCGCGGGTCACTCCAGCGATTGCCAGATTGATTGAAATAGAGGCGAACGCCATCACGGCCCACGTAGATGATGTCGTTGGTGCCCGATCCGTCGATGTCGGCTAGTCTAATGAGTCGTTGATTGAACTGATCGGGTTGATCGAACCAGGGTGAGTTGTCCATGGGGACCTTGGCGCCGAATCGTCCATAGCCCTGATTGGGCCAGTAGCTGACCTCTCCGTTGCGTATGCGTACGAGATCAGAGAGACCATCTCCGCACATGTCAGCCAGGTAGATGCTCTGCGTACCATCGGCAAAGACCAACCTTGGGCCATTTTCTTCATCCAGCGGTTGGCGCACTCGCTGTTCTGGGCCAAACCCCTCTTCAGCAAGCGACTCGTGCCAGATGAAGACTTCATCTTCAGTGACGAGAATGTCTGCATGACCGTCACCGCTCAGATCGACAAAACGCAGGTTCGGGTCATCCCAGGGCACGTTGGGGAGATAGCGAAACGTCTGGAACAGTTCCCACTTTTCATCCGCCGTGCGCTCATAGAAACCTGGAGTCGGGTCGGCAAAGGCGACCAGGTCTAGTTGGCCATCCCCAGCGAGGTCAAGGAACTCATGACGTCCACCAGTCGAGGGGGCCAAAGCCGGCGTGCTGGCAACAGTCTCCATCGGCCCGAAGTGGGCTTCGCCCAGGTTTGGTTTGTAGAACCATGCGTTAGCTTGCTCAGTGAGAATGCCGCAGACGCCCTCGCCGTCGAGATCCACCCACTGATAACTCGCACCGTCTAAGCCGATGGGCAAGTTTTCAAGGCTATCCGCATCCAAGTCGCGAATGTCGTCCTGAATGATTGCTTTGCTGTATTCGAACTCGAGTGGCGGCAATGACTTCTTCAGGTAGGTGACGTACGTAACTCCGTTGAGCGCGACTGGTGCCCGAGTCTCGTCGCGAACGAACCCTGACTGGATGACGGCGCGAATGAATGAGGCAAAGCGGGTGCTGCCTTGAAAGGCCAGCTCGGCTTCGATGGTCGTTGGCAGGGAATAGTCAAGGTCGGCGTACTCGAACTGGGTGGACCGCACTAGACACGGTTCGGTGCCCAGCTCACGGAAGTGGTGGAACATCAACACGCGGCGGCAGCGGCGATAGGCGCGCACCTCAAAGGCGGCACGATGAGAGGAGTAAGGGTCTGGGCGAGTGGTCCAGGGTCGTCCAGGTCTTGCTGAAGCTCGGACAAACTGATGTTGTGCGGCTTCGGCGCGATTTGGGTCGAGCGCTAACTCCTGGTAATGATCCTCTTCGTAATCGAAGACCACTTCGAACATCCAATCCATTCGGGTTAAGTCCGGCTGTACGAGCCGCGAGACGCGATTGCCATACTTGATATACTTCAGATAGCGGTTCGCAGTGCGAATCCGGTTGCGCTCGCTTACCAGTCCTAGGTCGACGTCGAGTGCGTCTTCCTCAGCGTACTCATAGACTATAGCGTTCCCCTTGTCGTCGTAACTTTCGCAGATCAGCCAGGTGAAGGCACGCCTCGGATCGGCTGGGTCGGCAATGCGAGCGTTTGGTGTCTGGCCGTAAAGAGTAGTGATGTTGTCGTGAGAAATAGACCGCCAGTGGATTTCCCCGGTCGCCTGATTGGTCCAACGCTCGATCCGGGCGAAGAGTCCCTCAACGCGGGGCCGGTAACGGTGGATGGTGAGACCAGGTGCGGTGGTGACATCGGCGAACCTGCTGCCGTCCGGCTGCAAAACCGGAACGAGATCCTCAGCGCCCCACAAGATGAAAACGTCCGACTCCGCGGTGTCGCGATACTGGGGTAGTCCCTTGTCGGTCTTACGTGTAACGGAAGGGAGTGAGAGACTCCAACCAAAACCAAACGGTCCGTTGCCTGCGCCGGAGTCATAAGACAGCGTCAGTTGCGGACTGACGCTGGATCGGCCCGGGCTTGTCGCAATAGGTACCGTCATTGAGCCAGTACCGGTAACAGGATTGGCAGCAAACTTCTCGCCAATCCCCCTTATTGCCCCGCCGCCCTTAGGGAGCGAGATAGAAGGAACCTGTTGCGATCCTGTACTGCTTACGCTCGCGTCGGTTTGAGCTGCCTGGCCCTTGAGGCTAAGACTCTCCGATGACGAGGCGTTCACGTAATCCTGATTTTTGAACATCAGCGCTTACCTCAGCAGCCAAGAAACGTGAACCTTGACGCTGGCAAGAGAGACGGATACGCCAACAAAGAATTCCCTTGTGAACTCTTCGCAGGATTTGTTTCCTTCCGTATGAACGTTGATTGCAGGCAAACGGGAGGAACTCTCACCCAAGGAAACGGTGGGAGCAAAACTCTCGTTAACGAGGTGCTTGCAACAAGCGGAGCTTAGAACTGTCTTGCGCAATAGTCAAAGAGACGCCTCATTATTGCACTGCTAGCTGGAATCGACAGCCACGCGTTCGCTCACAAGCGTTTTGCGACGCATGGAAAGTAGAGGCTCTGAGAGTCTGGGCCACACAAGGGCGTTCAGTTACGCAATATCCGAATCTCAGAGCGTGGGATTGCCGAGCCCTTGTCCTTAATTTTATCCACAGGATTGTATGCGCAAGATTCGGACGACTTTCGAGTCGAAGGCGGGGGAGTTTTGACCCCATGGTCGGAGAAAGACTTAAGTCCTTGATTTTCGAGCAGTTCGCAGCACGCTCAGATCTTCGACCATTTCACATTTTCTACCATCCCTTACCATCCGCTACGGTTTGCTATACGTTCTGTGCTGTTTATTCTGGACACAAAATTACCCAGCCCATTTTCAATTCGAAAGCGGTGAGTCTTTGTAAGTTGTTGAGGATTAAGAGGAAGTTGGTAGCGGGGGGCAGGATCGAACTGCCGACCTTGGGGTTATGAATCCCAGAGAACTACTCGCACCAACTTCACCTAACGCATAAAGCCAATAAAACAATGGGTCGCGGTCGGAAAAGATGCGCTTATGTGCCTTATGCGACATAGGTTTCTAGATGAATCTCGGCAAAATCTCGGCAAAATTCCTGCGAGCTAGATTTTATGTGATTACAACCCTACCAGCTCAGTAATCAGCGCACTTAGGCAAACTACTGATCTGTCAGTCCAGTATCGTGAGATCTGACCTTGAATCCCTTACGGCTTGACCGCTCACCCAAAACTGATCACAGAGAAACAAGGCGGACGCCAATCCAGCGATCATGGAGAGATCCCACAGGAGGAACAGAAGAATGAGATTTTTGCTTGGAGTACTCGTTGGCTACAGTATGCGAGGCGAACAGAAACGACTAATCACAGTCCTCGCCATCGGAGCTCTCATTTTCTACATAGTGCTGCCGGCAATCGCACTCTTGGCTCTTCGTCTGGACGTACTGCATGAGCGCCAGTCACGGCCGGTTCAAATCAAAGTCTGGCGCTCAAAGGATTGAATCATGAAAATGCCGAAACCCAACTTCACGCTTCTAACTTGAACATTAGCTATTGGCAACGCGTCCCCACACTGTTCCCGTCAAGAGGATCGACACAGAACGCTGATCACGGATCATCAACCAGAGTGACGCGAGCCGCAATGGAAGGACTCTCTGAGAAGGAATCGGGCGCGTCAATCATTCTAATCGGGGGCATTGATGCTCGCCGCCGCGTCAACCCCTGGGTGCACGTCCGAAGCAGTAGCAGATGTGAAAATGGGAAAACCAAGATATGCCTTATTTTCACCAACGGGCGAGTTGAGTGACTCTTCACGGGTGATGCTCTTGACCCGTAGGCAACGATTCGCTGAGTCGGGGCAACTCAGCGCCAGCCACCCCGGTCATTCTCTTAGCCAGAGCTTAATTAATGTTCTCGCCGCAACGGACTAGGACGATCATGCGTAAAGCTTGCCGCGTTTCTCGACCAATTTTGATGGCGCTCGAAACTGCCGGCCTCTTACTTTTTCTCATGGTAACGAGCGCCGGGATCGCGTCGGCCCAACCTGGAGAGCAGCGCAAGCCGGAACAGATCCGGCGACAACTCGAAGAAAAACTCGAACAACAAATCGAATACATCGGACAGTATCCCGATCATAGCGGTGGCTACCTGGCGCGCGGCGAGGTATATGCCGAACTCAGTTGGCGCAGCAAGGACGAAAACGAAAGAGCCTTTTTCGCTGAGAGGGCGCTTCACGATTATGCGATGGCAATTCAGTTGGAGCCGCACTACTACCGGCCTTACGTGGCACGAGCGCAGCTGAGGTATGTTGAATTCCTCGCGAATTTCGACGACATCCTGGCCGATTACCTGATGGCGGTGCGACTACTCGAGAAGGCCTACCCGCAGGACGGTCGGTCCCAGAGACCCGACGACTCGCCGCTTCCTGAAGTCTTCAACGCGATATCCGGCCTCTATTTGAACCGGGCTGAGGCTCTGCTGCGCAACCCTCAGTTGCTGGCCAGCCTTGATTTGCGTTTTAAGGAATATTCACCGTGGCAGGACTTCGATTCGGCGATTTCTTATGCGCAGAAGTCGGCGCAAAAACCCGTGGACCTTTGGAACGTGATCAATGCCTTACTTCGCAAGGGGGACGCAGCTTACCAGGGGCGTGAGTATGCAGTCGCACTGGCCGCTTATCAAAGTGACACTCGGTACCTGGGCAAGGACTACAAACTGCTTTGCGTGAACGCCCTCAGCAAGGAATGGTGCGAACGCAATCAGCGGCAGATGACTTTAACATTCAGCATCAGGCGCGGGCGCGCTTATCTGAAACTTAAGCAGCCTGAGCGCGCGCTCGCTGAGTTCAATGTCTATTTCGCCGCCGCGTATCACCTGGAATGTCTAGACATCTTTCTGTTGCGGGCGCAGGCGCATTGGGCTCTAGGCAACGACGAACAGGCATTAACCGACGAAGAGAGCGCCAAAAAGGCAGGCACAGCACCTTGTCCTTTTGATATTCAGAAATGAAAACATGAAAAGGCATCGATGCCGTGGCCAAATGGGCATGAGGGCTGCTCATTGAAAATGCTAATCGAACAATACTCTTCAAGTTCAACCTCCCCTCTCATTGCGTCTCCGTCACAAATCCGGTTAGCGCCAACGACTGCATATCACCTGACCCGGACTGACTTGCCTTGCTTTGCTTGCAGACTGGCACGAGCAATCGCCAGAGTCACAAACGCGCGCGGGGCCTCGCCACTGAAACTCTTGCCAACATTAATTGCTTGATAGAAATCATCTTCGGCGAGGGCGTCGAAAGACTCTGACAGGTCAGTGGGCGATGCCATTTCCAATGCCCAATCTGAATGCTGAACTTTCCTTCAAGCTTCAATGAAGTATGTCCGTTCTTGCCTGTGAAGTCCGCGACAGTGTTGGCTGCTTTGACTGTCTCGCTGAGCAGCTCCCAGGCACGAACCCGATCGATTTTTGAGAATTGCGCCAGCAAAGCGACCAACGCGTAAGCGCGCTCAGGCGTGCCGTCATCAATCCGCCGGGCCTCTGAAAGAGCGTCCCCAAGAAGTTCCATTATCCGCAAACGCTCAGTCGTGGTCACGATTGCCGCAGCCTGAGTCAGTACATGCGCCCGCTGGGCGTGTGTCAGATCGCTCTTGCGCGCGCGGGTGCCATTGTTGTTGCTGTCGCTGCCCGATCGTCAATACCGAAGCGGCTCGCACTGACCCAAGCTAATATCGTCTCAAACAAACCCGGCACGAATCGCTTCAAGCGAACAAACTCATCGGGATTATCTGGCGGCACTTCCATCAAGTTGTGGCGGCCATTCGGATACACCTTGATCAAGAATCCGGTGCGGCTCGGTTGGCGGTTGGCCGTAATCTCGCGTTTGCCGGCCGCTGACATGATCTCTCTGATCGCCCGCACATTTGCTTTCACAGCTTCCGGTGTGTCCAGTTCGCCAAAGATAACCAACAGAGGACAAGGCAAAGATCGCAAAGCTCCGGACGGGTCGTAAAGATAAAAGCGCCGTAGGTTGGCCCATGCGGGGTCGTCGCGTTTCTCCGGCCCACGCACGTCAATGCCGGGGACTCTGAACCACTTTTTGTCTTTCGCGACGGCGCGCGCCGCCTGGTACTCGTCCCATTTTTCGCTCGACTGAATGATCTCGTTTTTCAACTTCTGAAAAGCCAAGGCCTCGGCGACTTCGTTGGGCGAGAAGCCCGCTTTGGTCAGTTCGTATTCAGTGTCGAACACCTCCTGCTCGGCCGGCGACAATCCGCCACCTGACAAAGCAATCGCAAACGCTGAATCAGGAAAGCGAGCCGCAGCCAGTGGCGCGATCCAGCCACCCTGACTGATGCCCCAAAAGCCAATACCTTTTGGCTGAATGTCCGCACGAGATTGCAGGAACTTTGCCCCAGCCACTGCATCGGCGGCGAGGTCTTCAAAGGTCGCCGTTCGCCAGTTGCCGGTCGATTCACCGGCGCCTCGTTTGTCATAGGCGAGTACGGTGACTCCTCGCGCCGCGAACAAATAGCCAAGCCCCCAAAAGAAGTCGCGCAACGCCGGACCACCGCCGTGAGTAAATACGATGGCGCGATGTTTCGTGTCACGTCGCTCAGGAAGGAGCAGTGTTCCGGCGAGCGTCACGTTGCCGTTTTGAAAGCGGACCGATTCTTCACGCACGGCGATGCGCGACGCGTGCTTGCTGGATTGAGCATTCTTCACATCGAATCCCTCGACCCGATCGTGGTCGCGGCGAAACGTTATGGTCGAAGCGATTGGTGAATTGACAAAAAGCGCCGGCCCTGAGAAGAACTGCGTTTCAGTCCTGGGAATATATGCGCGCACCTCGCCGCTGTTCACATCCGTGATGACCAGCACGTTCTCAACATCAGCGAGCGTGTCAACAACGACAAAACGGCCGTCGCGAAAGCGATACGCGCCCTTTGAATGGCTTTAGCTGGTCAGCGCCGAGACGCCGGGTGCGCGTGAGATGAAAAACGCCGATTGTGCCGGGCACGATAGCTCCGCCCTGGATTTCATCGTCGGCAATCGTTCCTTTCAGCACCAGCTTGACCTGATTGAACTGAAAAACAACTTGCTGGTTCTGAATGCTGATCGACGTGAGCTGCGTGCTAAAGCCATCCAGCGGCATGGTCATTGCTCCGGCGTTCTCGCGAACACTCACGGAGATGAATTGCGATTTGCCACCAGCTTCGATATTGCCCACCCACTCGCCGGAGACATCGGTTACGCGAGTCTGTGCTGAAACGCATGACAAAGCACCGACTGTGAGAAAGGTTAACGTGAACACGCACGAAAGGATTTTCATATGTCTATAGTAGGCCTCAGAATACTTGTCAGATTTTCCGATAATGAGCACTAGCCGCGCTGATTTCGTGCCAGAAATGATGCGGAGCGCCGAACATCCTAAGTATATAGCAAAACTGGTCATAAATACCGCTAGCCGCATAAATTGTGGCTCAATTCCTGGTTGGTTTCTTTATGAAACTACTGATCTCGCCGACCAGGTTAGGAACAATGGGCAACACCGGATCACTGTAAGATGCGATCTGCTTGTCTTTTTCATTCGAGACTGCCTTGAGCACATGATTCATTCCATCAATCAACATTAACTTTGCTGACGGGTTAGCGCGGGCGAGTAACGTTGCATCCTGCACACTCACTTGAATGTCGGTTGTCCCTTGGACGATCAGCACAGGGCGAGACAATCTGGCGATCTCTTTCGCCGGATCGAAAGAAAACCATGAGATCAGGTACGGCTGGATGCTCGGGCGAAACAGCACATTGAGTGCAGCCGGCACGTCTGCAACTGCCTTCCCTGCCACAAGCTGATTCAGAATATCTTCTATCGCCTTCAACAAATCGGGCGAGAATTGTAACTTGACCTGCTCCAGGATAATTTGTTGAATGGGACGGCCCGCCCCGGCGATAGACACGTATGCGCGCGCGCCCACTCTCCTAGCCGCCACCATTCCGATCAGCGAGCCTTCACTGTGGCCGATAATTGTCAACGAAGAGAAGCGGCGGTCACTGAGCAACTTCTTGCCCCATGAGACTGCGTCATCGATATAAGCCTCAAACAGAAGGTCTTCCTCTCGTAGCACTTTGTGTGCTTTCTCAGCGGCCAAGCGCATCGCCTCTCCGCTTTCGCCGACGCCGCGTTTGTCATAACGTAAAGAAGCAATGCCGCGCGCGGCCAAGCCCTCGGCCAATAGTTTCAGGCTGTTGTTTGGGCCACTTAGCATGGGCGAGTTTCCGTCACGGTCGGTTGGGCCTGACCCCGCAATGATCAAGGCGATTGGCATCGGGGAAGCTGACTTCGGTCTCAGCAGTGTGCCATGCAAATCACCGGTTGAAGTCTCGATCACAATTGACTCGCTGATCACCGCGGTTTGCTCGCCACGGGCTCCCGAAGCGCTATTTTTGGCGGGCGGCTGAGCATTCACAGCGCGCAAAACGCAAATGCTGAACAGGGCGGCAGCAGTAAGTACTATGACGGATGTTTTCATTTTCCTTCTCCTTCAGACGGCAAACCGAATTGAGTCATGAAACTGAAGCACTCTTATGGGGGTGCTGGATATCATTTACCATTGCTTAATTTACTTAACGCCTCAACTATCAAGCGCAGCCGGTCGAAGTTGAGAATGATAATCGTCGGGATGACAGTCAGGACGACTATTCCCAGGGCCATACCGGCCTTGGCCCACACCCGTCTCTGCTTGAGTATCGGCGAGGGGGTCGATTTGAGCGCCAGCCAGCCAAACACTACAGCCAGCACGGCTTTCTCCATACCGGCGAGATTGAGGAAGCAGGCAATGCCCAGAACCAACGAAATCGTTGCGTACGCATATTTCTGTCCCAGTACAACGTAAGGCTGGCATTCCTTATTAGTCTCGACCATTTTGTTACTCTCCTTCGAGCCGAAGCTCGGCATTGATCTTAAAAGGGTTTTCCCTGAGATAGGTGAAAGCCGCGACGACAAAAATTACCGGCAAGAGCTTGAAGAACCAGTCGAGGTCGCGGGCCGGGAGCATCTCGAGGAGCCGGTAGCCAAGCAACAGCGTGCCGAGGACAAGAAACAGATACCGCTGCGGAGAGGTACTCTGCTCCGGCGCGACAGCGGGCAGGCGCGCTTCGATGCTTGTCCAGGTATTCGCAACCTGTTGCTGCCGCTTTTGTGTATCAAGTAAGTTTGAAAGCGCCTGGAGTTGCTCAATCTCCTGACGGCAGGTGGCACAGTTCTCTAAATGCAGTTTGATCTCATCGGACGACAGGGCGGATTGATAGCCGTCCGCCATCGCCATCGCTGCCATGCAAACGTTTTCGCAATTAACTTCGGTCATAGTTCAATCTCTTGAGAATCCAGTAAACGATTGACGAGCCAGCTTGTCTTGCAACCTTTTGCGCGCGTGATAGAGCCGGCTCATGATCGTGCCGAACGGTACTTCCAGCCTTTCCGCCAGTTCCTCATAGGACAGTCCGTCCAAATGTTTTAAGGTAATCAACTCTCGGTCATCAGGCTTTAGTTCCAGCATCGTCTGTTCCAGCAGCATGGTCTCTTCTGTTCGCAAGCTCGGCGTGGGCGCCAATATCTCGATCTCATCCGAACTGCTCATCTCTTTTCGCTTTCGTCCTGCTGCCAGCTTGAAACAACGGTTGCGAAGAAGCACGTAAAACCATGGATAGAACCGGCGCGCGATGTCGAAACGGTGGAGCGCTTGAAAAGCGTCCAGAAATGCCTCTTGAACTGCGTCCAAGGCATCCTCGTGATTACCCAGGATGGCAATGGCATGGCCGACAGCTTCAGCCTGGTAACGCTCGACGAGATGACGGAACGCCTCTTTGTCTCCAGATTGGCAGTTTCTGATCGCTGTCGGGTCGTCCATCATTCATCTCTCACTCTAACGTATCCATAAAGGGGGCCAAAAATTCAAAGTATTTGTCCAAGGTGGAAAAATCCTTTGCCTCTGAAAATAAACGCTCATGCGGATGCCTGACTCCGTGCCGGGGGTACGCGTCTGCCGATTATCCGTATAGTGTTCGTTGCTTGGGGATGAGTGGTGCGCTTGCGCTCTGCCTTGATCATATGCTGACGGGCGACAGATCGAAGTCCTGGGAGTGTTACCGCCACTCACAGTATGCGGTCATGCGGGATGTGTAGTTGGGCGGCCGCTCTTGCGCCGTCGGCGCGTTATTTGTCAATTGCCGGCAGAATATGTTCCGGAACATAAATTCGTTGTGAAGCAAAAAGGACCGGTACGTCATTGTAATTGCCGCCGTTAAACGCTATCACCAGATCGAGTTCGGGAATCACCATTACCACCTGACCGCCGTTGCCGCCCGCGTAAAATGCTTGGATGGTTCGCCCCTTGTAGGGATATTCCATCACCCACCAGAGATAGCCATATTTCTGCTTGCCAAGCGCATATAAAGGCGACGTGGCGGGCGACTCCATTCTGGCGTTAGAATCCGGCGCCCGTTCCACACACCGCCGTTCAAATGAAGCTGACCGAGCTTCATAAAGTCACGAAGGCGAAGTCTAACGCCGCCGCCCATGTAAGCATCGCCCGTCGGCGTGAGCGGCATATAATACCGTTCAATGTTCAGTGGTCCGGCGAGAAGATTTTGAAACAGCACCGGCAGAGATTGTTTAGCAGCTTTCTGTAAAACACCGCCAAGGAGATGGGGCTGAATACTGCAATAGACCGCCTTTTCACCCGGATTGCGAATCATTTTCAACGCCAGTGTGTATTTGTAATAATCGGGCTCTGGGCCATCATCTGTTACATAGTCTTCACGCCCGGGCGAATTTGGGTCACTGTCATCGCAATCGAGTCCCGACGATTGCGTTAATAAGTTTTCGACCTTCAGAGCTTTTTTTCGCGGTTCAAGGTCAGGCGGAAATGTGCCGCCGTTCATTACTTGATAAACCGGACTCGATTCCTTTAGCGGAGCACCCGCCTTAATTGCCGCGCCGACCAAAGTCGCGGTTAAACTCTTTGCCGCTGAGCGCGTGTCGTGTGGCTTGTCTCGGTATTCGCCGTGAAAATACTCTTCCAAAACCAGTTTTCCGTGCCGCGCAATCAACACCCCGTGAATTTCCGGCGAACTGACCGAATCAATCGGCGTGTCAATAATCATCTGGATAAGTTTTTGAATACCGTCACGCGAGATGCCGACATCTTGGAGCGAAGCGGTTTGCCAACCGTCGGCAAACGCAAGCGGAGGCTCATAGTGGTAAGGAACGCTCGGACGGCCGCGTGGATAAAAATCGCTCGCCTCGTTTGCTCCGACGCGGCTGAAATCGAAAGTCATGCCGCGTGTCGGGAAATATATCGAAAGAATTTCGCCGTCAGCATAATACCTGCCCTCGGCTAAAACGCGCCCTTTCTGATCGCGCGCATTCGCCGCTATGAGTCTTACCACGTCGCCTTCGCGTTCGACGTGGTCAATGCGAATTTGTATGCCGAGATTGCGTTCCGGATTCTTTAGAAATGCTCCGACCGAACCGTCGTCCCTGAGTCTGATCATCAAATAGCACGTCATCGTAATCGGGAGCGGCGAAACGTCTCCGTGCCACATATTTCGCTCGTCTTTGGTGAGCGTAACGGGAGAAGCGTAGTTTTCGGGTTGATCCCAATGTCCGACTATTTTCGTGCGCCGAGTGTCGAATTTACCCTGAAACTTGCCTTTTCCGTCCGTCAACTCAAATGAAAGTGAGTCACCGTCACGTTTCACGGGTGCGCGCTGTCCGGCGATTTCCGCCTGCCAATCGCCGCCTGTTTGCATAATAAGCAGCGTTCCGCGAACATCAGGACCAAAACGGCGCTTTGCTTCCCAGAGTCCGACGAGTTCCCTGGCAGAATTCGATTGGGCGGTAGCGATGTGAAGCGGTGCCGTCGCCGAAATCAGCACCCATAAGATTGTAATTATCAACAGAAATAATCCTTTCATATCCAGCCTCCTGATGCGGGGATTCAACTCGTAGGCGCAACTTTGAGCTTCGCCGCAAAGGACAAACTGCGGCCACGTTCGGTCCTCTTTTGACCGCTGAGTTACAAAGGTATCAAGATCCAAGGAGCCAAAAAATAGAACGAAATTAAGATTACCCAACGACAACTTTTCGATAAGCGGGGGAATGATTCCGCTGATTTCTTTGAAGGAGCGAAGGAAATGACTCTGGTGTAGATTTGGCAGCAAACGGAAAAGCGAGGGGTCTTTGATCACAGGATCGGAAAAGTAAGGTGCTTCGAATTTAGGCCCGCCAATTCTAACCCCAATCCGGCGGAGTGCTTCTGTGTGAATATGAATTACTCTGTATTCAGTTCCGATTGAATTGCTCGAATGTGCTCGTCTGCGTTAAGTAGCATCACGTCGCCCGGAAATGCTTGGTAGCTCTTGCCGCCACAAAGTGCGTTTCCACTCCTCGA
Organism: Pyrinomonadaceae bacterium; assembly: GCA_050747225.1. Taxonomy (GTDB): domain Bacteria; phylum Acidobacteriota; class Blastocatellia; order Pyrinomonadales; family Pyrinomonadaceae; genus PSRF01. The sequence continues at coordinate 15,989 of JBOGOP010000008.1, read as the reverse complement.
AGCATCGTCCCAAAACAATATTCTTCGTGGACGTGACGCGGGTAGTCGTGGGTGATATTCGAGGCGTGCAGCAATTCGAGACTATCCAGTTCAGTTGCCAAGAGTTATCCTTAAGTTCCATATTCGTGATTACGCTGTGGTTGACTACTCAATCGGAAAAGAGGAAGTCGAGACTAGCAAAAGAGACAATTCCGTCCTCCATATCCCTCCTGGTTCAAGGGCGAAGATGGAATAGAAAAGCCCTCGAACGATTGAGAACTATGAAACCTGGGTCTCCGAGGCGGGATCTGAAAAGTCAGGTGAAATCCAGCCTGATTTAGAGGGCCGACCACTTGCTTTGAGGTCACGAACGTTGATGATTACGCGCGCCTGACCCCAGGCGGAGTTTTCGCACAGTCTGAACAATTTGCTAGCTGTCGGGCAACAGTTTGAAGGCATGTTTTGCAAAGCGCTCAACGTCGCCGCGCGCATCGCCGCTTACTTCCACTATGGTTCTTCCTCTGCGGTAGTTGACAAAAAAGTGGTGGCGCTTCGGACAGGTTAGCAAGTATGCTTCTTCCCCCAATTCGAATCTTTCAATTTTACACACCAGCCCAAACTCACCTCGACTAAACTTTGCCATCCAATCTGCCGCCACTGCCGCGGACGGAACTACATACACATCCATATAGACGAACTCGCGCTGGTTGCCAACCCTACGCTCCCATGACCCCACATCGTGTGATACTTGGCCTGGGACAAGTTGGGGGCAGCTGCACCCACTGGCGATGTAATGCCATTGAGGCTCCTGGCCCTTAATAGCGTGGGCAAGACCAGTCGTCAAAGGTGACATAACCCGTACGTTTTGAGGAGGCGCAGTCTGTGCCAGCAGCGATAGTGCTAGGAAGAACAGAGATAAGGAGCGCATTTCTTACCTTGATTCCAGTAAGGAGGCTAACGACCGAGTTGACCTAGGTAAACCAGCAACCCAAAATCCCCGTTTCGCCCGCACGGCCGCGGCTTTTTCGGCACGGCGTGGCTTTTCACACACAACATTTCATTCAGATTTGCGTTCGCAGCAGATTGACGCAAATGTTTGCTCGCTTCACTTTCGAGAGTTCCGAATAAATGTTTTGACGGCTTCGAGAAAATCTGGCATCCCATAAGTGCCGACGTGATCGCCTCCTTCGACTACCTTGACTTGAGCGTTTAGTAATTGCGCGATACGGTTGTAACGCTTCTGAACAACCTCGCCGCCGTCTCTGCTTCCGTACAAAATCAGTGCAGGCACTCGATTCGCTTTTAGTTGGGCTTCAGTGACTTCGGTTCTTAAGCTGCCGCGGATGCTCGCCGCCAATGCCTTCTGGTCTTGGTTGCCAATGACGGCTCGACTGATGGCATCAGCGATTTCCTGCGACGGCTTTGGAATGCCGGGTGGAACGCCCGCGATGATTACCGGAGCGATGCCTTTGCCTTCCTCCAAGGACGCAGCGGTTAAATTCGTCATCGCCACAGATTCCTTGCTCGGCTCGAACAATACCGTTCCGCCGCCCATCGTCACGCTGAGCAGACGTTTGGGATAAGTGACCAACAAGTTTCCGGCAATCTCCGCCCCCATCGAGTAACCGACGATGTGCGCCTTCTTAACTTTTAAGTGGTCAAGTAAGCGAATTACATCCTTGACCATCTCTTTACCATACATCTTCGGGTCGTGCGGTTTGTCGCTTTTGCCGTGACCGCGACAATCCATAGCGACAACGTGAAAATCTTTGGCTAACTCTGAAAATACCTTTGTCTTCGCTATCGGGTTGTTCTCCCACATTTCGGCATTTGCGGCAAAGCCGTGAAGCAGAACGATAGTCTCGCCTTTTCCTACGCTGATGTAGCGAATCGTGACACCGCTCGCTTTGAAATAACCCTCTTCAGCCCGGACAACGCCATCGGGTCCGACGATGATAAATGCCGTGAACACCAAAACATAAAAACGCAATTGCTTCATAAACCTCCAGTCTTAGTACAAGGTCAATCTCGTATCAGAAGTTCATTCTGATTTTCGTTCCGAATGAATCGGCTCAAAGGAACGAGTCGTATGTTCTGTTACGCTCGGTATCGCGCCTTCAGTCAGCACTCGCGCCGGCGGTTCGTAAAGTTCCTTTGTCGTTTTCGTCGGTTGCTCAATCTCGTGTGCTTTTTTCATCGCGCTTTTTTGACGCAGCAACAGCCAAATAAAAACGGCTTCGATGGCAATCATCAGCAGAAAACCCAGCAAGATGACAACATTTATTACTTCACTGCTAGAGTCGAACAACTTTTTCATTAACGCCGCCAAACCGATAATGCTTCCAAGTCCGACGACAAAGATTGTTACGATTGCCCACACCAAAGAATCAGGAAACAATTCGGACGGCTTCGCAATAGCTCCGGGCGATTTTGCTCCGCAATTCTTACAATAACTCAAGCCTTTCCCGACAGCCGCGCCGCAAGATGAACAATACATATTTCTTTACCTCCGCAAGTCCTTACGAGGCTTCACAGCGGTAAGTTCAAACCTGGATTTCTCGGTAACAGGAAAGCGCCGAACGTCAGGCATCACCGACGCCAACACTCAAGATTCATAAGAGACTCCGTGGCGGGGCGTCGCGTCCAATGGTACGATGAAAGTCGGGCCTTCAAATTAACTTCAAGCGCAGATGTCTCCAGCAGGATAATCATCCTGCCTTGTTCCAATACCATTTAGAAGGAGACATCTGCATGAGCACAGTTTACGTCGGACTCGTCTCGGGTCGAGTGCTTTTCATCAAGTGGCGGTGAACCAGGATGGCTCAGTGGTGTTAAATCGCAGCTTGCCAACCAATGAATTAGATCTGCGCAAGGCCTTCGCCGACTTGCGCGGTGAACTGCACGTGCATTTGGAAGCGGGCGAACTGGCGCCCTGGGCCAGCGTCGTCATTGCTCCCCTGGTGCAACGCGTGGTCTGTTCGCATCCGCGCGACAATGCCTGGATCGCCAAAGACGGCGACAAGTGTGATCGCGTTGATGCTTTCAAACTGGCTGAGTTGCTGCGACTCAAGCGCTTCAAAGAAGTACATTACGCCCCCGACCAGCCGCGCCGGGACTTCAAAACGTTGGTGCAACACTACGACGAACTTACGGCCCAACAGGCGCGCTTGAAAACCAAACTCAAAGCCCGCTTGCGCATGCAGGGCGTGATTGTTACCGGAGAACGACTGTTCTCTGCTGCCGGTCGCAAGCCAGTGCTGGCCCAGGTGAAATCGCGGGATGTGCGCTGTGCTATTGGCCAACTCTTCGAGGTGCCCAACAGAGCGTAATCGCGCAAGCCGCGGCCAAACTGCTAATGCTGCGCGCCGCCCTGGCCTTTCCGGAGATCAAGCTGTTTCGTACTGCGCCCGGCGTTGGTCCCATCGGGGCTTGTCGCTTCAGTGCTTACATTCATACGCCGCAGCGCTTCAGCTCGAAACGCAAACTCTGGAAATATTGCCGGCTCAGCGTCAGTCATCGCAGCAGTAACGGCAAGCCTTTGCGCCGCCCGAAACTCGACTACTCCGGCTGTGGCCGCTTGAAGGATGTTTCGCGCAAAGCTTTCGACGCCTCGGTGCGGGCTGCCAAAGACAACGGCTTCAAGCGTACTTATCAACGGGCGCTCGAGACCACTCATGATGCCACCCACGCGCGGCTGACGGTGCAACGCAAGATTGTCTCAACGCTGCGAGCAATGTGGATCAACAAGACACCTTATCGCGATGAGTTGAGCCACTAAGCTCGGGTCTGACATTCGACAGCCGTCATGGCTCAAGTCAATGCTCTTTGAGTTAACAGTTACTCTTGCTGCCAGGCCAACACCCTGGCGCCGGTGCGGAGTCTCTAAACTAAATCGTGGACCAGGAAGAATCTTTCAGCTTCTTTCTGCAGTCCCGTCCAATGGTTAGGCCCGCGCCGACTTTCAATGCCCAATCGAACCATAGGCCGCGTCGATGTGCGTGAGTCTCAAATACCTGACTGGCAGGAAAAGCAAAAACAAAAACGGTCGATAAGATGGTGTCGTGGCAAGCAGCGTGGTTACTGGTAAGCAACTTTCGGACGCAACTTGAATCGCCAGCCGGCGTGTCGTAACCAGCCCTCCGAAATCAAACCAGACTTTGGCGGGCACGGAGATCTTTACGCTTGACTCCGACTTTCATACCCGATTTGTTCGGCTTTATCTACATCACGTCAAAAAACTCAGCGGGAACCCAGAAGCGTGATCAGGCCGTCAGCGAGCGTCCCGCGCCAGCTTAACCCGTCGTGGCCGCCGACGAATTGCTGATAGTGGACTTGATACCCTTTTGCCAGCAACACATCACGCAAGTGACGCGTGCCTTCCAGAATCTCGCCTCCACCACCGTACCTATCGTATTCAAATGCTCCCACAGCCAGATAGAAACGCAATGGCAGCTTCGGCCTCGCGAGGATTTGCTTAACCATGATGTTGCCTTCGGTCGTAACGTCTCGAGAACCGTCACCACCGCGTCCACGAGACTCAGGACAGCGCGAACCGCAGATACCACCGTTGTGTTCAAACGACCACCAAAAGGCGCCGGATTGGCTGAGCACATTGCCAAAGACTTCAGGGTGACGCAGAGCGACATAAGCTGAGGCAAGCCCCCCAGCGCTGTAGCCAGTGAGAACGGTTTGCTTCGGATCCTTTGTGACGTTGTAATGAGATCGAATCCAGGGCACAAGTTCGTTTGCCATAAAATCTGCGAACTCATCACTGGCGACAAGATCCACCAGACGACGACGAGGGACGTTCTCAACGAATACCGCTACTGTCGGCGGAATTTTGGAAGCTGCAATGAGATTGTTCAGCGTCGTCACCCGGTATTGACCGTCGTCTGACAAGTCTTCGCCGTCGAACAGAATTAACAACGCACTGGGTGGACCATCTGCTTTGTAGTTGGCCGGCGTGTAAACGGAAACCGGACGGTCAATTTTCTGAATGGCGCTCTTAATGGTTTGTTTCTCGACTCCTTCGGCTACTCCAGGTTTGGCAACCAGCCATGGTTGCGGCGCAGCTCCGGGCAACTCCGCCACGCTGTCACAGTCGAACTTGCTGGTGTCTGGAGGACATGCTGATAAAGGATTTTTATTGAGCGGATCAGCCTGCCCGGTAGCACCTCGCTGTGCGGCGCGAGGATCCTCAAACGTCAACGGATCGTTCGGCGATAGTTGGTAAACAAACCGAGCGCCGCTGGGCAGCTTCACGGTCAAATACCAGATGTCTGAGTTCGGGATCTGATGCATGGAATAGTCGGCGGGTGGACCAATTCCCAGATAAGAACCTCTCACAAAGACATTTCGCGTATCGTTCCTGCTCCGCCACAGAAAAGTTACCAGTTGATACTTGCCGTCTGAACCAAATGGCTCTACGAGCGGAGTACTCTCTGCCGCTACCTGTTTCCAGAAGCTCTCGGTCTTCGTCTGACCTGCGGCAATCTGGGCGCGGAGTTTTTGCATCCGTGGAGACGGATAAGGATCGCTCCACGGCTGAGGTTTAAGTCGATCGTTGAGTGAGATTACTTCACTAATTCCCAATTCATAGTTGGCCGATTGGTCGCCCGAATTCGCGATCTTGAAGGAATACGTACCGCTGCCTTCAGCAGTGAAGGCAAACGGAGCTTTTCCCTCGCCGGATGATCCGTTGATAAGGCGGCGATAAATAGTCCCATCAGGACTGAGAAGGAACAAGTTGATGTTGCCCTTGTACCCAATCGAAGCGTTGACATGGTCTCCGTCATTCAGGTCAATTGTGAGCAACTCAGTCTTGCCGGGCTCGATCTTTTTGGCGACGGTCTGAGTTGCCGAGAGCCTTTCTTGCGCAACAGAAGCCTGAATTGAGTAGAGAACCAAAACTACTGAGAGGGCAATGACCTTTTTCATGAGAACCTTTACGACGGTTGGTGGTTGAATATTTGAATTAATTATCGTCATGTGATGCCTCAGCGGTCGGAAAACTCTTGCGATAAAGTGTCAGGCGATGTTACGAAAGCCGCCCAACGATTGAGATGACGTGGGGCGAAACTCCCACCGCGCAACTCCGAGTTAAACAAAATATGTTGATAACAAAGTCGCTGTTTCGCCCTCACGTCCATTGATTTGTTGGACAGCGCGGTTAGGGAAAACGGACAACTGCATTTTCTATCGGCAATTCTAGTTTCCGTTTGTCTGTCGTTGAACTCGGTTGCGGCTTCCAGCCTCCTTCAATCAGCAACTTCTTCGACGGCAAAACGCCAAGCATATCAAACGACTCGAAAACATACGCTACACCTTCCGCGCCAAGCGGCGAGTTGCCGTCCGTAATGTGAAAATGCAAATGCGGAGCGTCCGAATTACCGGAATTACCTAACAAAGCGATCACTTGACCGCGCCGGACTCGGTCGCCGACTTTGACGCGCAGACTGTTCGGCTGAAGGTGCGCGTAAAAAGCAAAATAGCCGTTGCCCAAATCGAGAATAATATAATTGCCGCCGACGGTTTCGAGCGTAATCGGCACAGCTTTGTTATCGGCGGTCGGATCGTTTTCAGGGATGCCGTCTTTTACATCAACAACGCGGGCGTTAGCGACGGCAAGAACTTCCGCGCCGTAAGCAGACCAGTTTGAATTTTTCGCCGGGTCGCCGTGAAAGGCTAAACCGTCCGCTCCGATCCGCGTCCAATCGGTAGCAAATCTTTGCGCGATTCGTGCTTTGCCGTTGACAACGACTAACGTGCGGCGATGACTTGAAGTATTCGACAAACCGTTTAACGCAAGCCAATTTTCACCGCGCAAAGGTGAACTGACAACTAAAGCTGGCTTTCGTCCGACTACGACGCGCCCGCCTTCAACGGAATCATCTTCACCGTTAGCATCGTTAGACTTAAAGAAAAGGCGGTGATAGAGAGCGGGCGGCAATTCGGCATTGGAATCGAATGTAATTTGCAGGAAAACGACGGCTCGCATTCCACCACCGATAACGCGCTTATCGGGCAAATCCGCAGGTGCGCCCGGTCGTCCTAATCGGCTGATGAGTTCCGCATCTTTGAAACTCGCCAGCAATTTATTTGCACCGCCAAAAACTTCAATGCGGGTCAGTTCGAGATTTTTAGCGCGAAAGTTTGTGAGGTGCAGTTCGTAAACGAGTTGAGTTTTGCCGTCAGCTTTGACGGGACTCGGTGCAAGCGGGACTTCAAGATCAACCGGAACGGCTGATAACTTTTGCGCGAACAGACAATGCGGAACAACGACAAGGCTTAAAATACTTGCCAAACTAAAAGCTAATAATAATGAAAATCGTTTCATAATATCTCAAGACGTTCGGACATGCGTTTTTGTTAACACGAAGCTGTCCAACGGTGGAGTTGACGCGGCGGCGCGAATCACAGCACCCTCCGCCGCACCGAGCTAGCTGAGAAACAAGCCCCCGCCGCTCGCGTCCAATGGTACGATGAAAGTCGGGCTTTCAATTAAAAGTTAAGCGCAGATGTCTCCAGCAGGATAATCATCCTGCCTTTTCCAATACCTGTTTTAAGGAGGAGACATCTGCATGAGCATAGTTTATGTCGGACTCGATCTCGGGTCGAGTTCTTTTCACCAGGTAGTCATCAGCAGCGTTGGCGCAGTGACAGTCAATCGCAGTTTGAGCACCAGCGAAGCGAATCTGAGAAAGGCCTTTGCAGACTTGCGTGGTGAGATTCAAGTGCATCTGGAAGCCGGCGAACTGGCGCCCTGGGCCGCAGCCGTGATCGAGCCCTTAGTGCAACGCGTGGTCTGTTCGCATCCGCGCGATAATGCCTGGATTGCTAAAGACGGCGACAAGTGTGATCGCGTCGATGCTTTCAAACTGGCTGAGTTGTTGCGGCTCAATCGCTTTAAGCAAGTGCGTTACCCGCCGGATCAGCCGCGCCGGAACTTCAAAACCCTGGTGCAACATTACGTCGAACTGACCATGCAGCAAGCGCGTTTGAAGACCAAAGTTAAAGCGCGCCTACGCATGCAGGGGGTGATCGTGACCGGCGAACGACTGTTCTCGAGTAGCGGTCGCAAACCGGTGCTGGCCCAGGTCAAGTCGCGCGATGTACGTACGGCCATCAGCCAACTCTCTGCGCTCACGCCGAATATGCCATCAAACGAAACCTGAAACTTTGCTGTTTCACTTTCCTCGGAAACATCAGTAATGGTGAGGCTGCCCAAGACATTCTGATGATTGAATCCTTCAAGCTCTAACGCGACAACCTGTGAAAAGCGGAAAGTGACCATCGAATGATTTTTTAAGACGTAGTGGCCTTCAGCATCAATCTGAGAGGTCATTTCAAAAACATGGATAGCCGCCTGCAGATCGGGTAAACGCCTATCCCCTCGCTCCATTGTGATGCGGAGGATTTCAGCGTCATGGAAGGAAGGGAATCGTCCAAAGATGTCCGTCAGCAAATGGATATTTTGAATTTTGCTTTCGATGCCCATGGATTCAAGCGATACGGTCGGGTAAGGAGGCGCTGTTACCAGCACCCCCTCCCCTAAGAACCGTGCGTGCCCCTTTCAAGGCACACGGCTCAAGCCTCGCTGAACGCCCCTTCTCAGGTGACGCGGTGTGAACTAACAGCCCGGTTGACGGACACGACGATGGCAAGCCGGGTGAAGCAACACCAAGTCGGCAGCGCGGTTCCGGCCGTTAGCTCGCCGAACAAGGCGGCCAGTAGTCCAGCCGGATTGTCTGGTGATTCTCTCGGCGCAGACCGCGCAGCTTCCTTCTTGTGCAGACCAGAGATGCACCAATCGTCTATAACCTTTCGGGTTGTTTACCATCTGAAGACCAAGACGTTCTTCAAAGTAAACTTCCCAGTCCCGGTCATAGGGATTGGCCTCGCCTCTAATCTTGAGGTGTCGCTTGATGGGAGTGGCTTGGCGTTGCACAAATGAACGGTCTTCGGTTCTTTGTGCTGGCCTAAGACGGCTCCGGTAAATACCCAGTTGCAAGTACCCACTGCTTGGAAGTATTTCTTCCTTCTCCAAGCAGCACTCTTGGTCGGGTGTTTACGCTTGCCCCAGCGCCAGATTATACGGAAGATATGCGTATCAACTTTCCCGAAGGTCTCCTTACTTACTACGTGCTGGTGGTAGTTGGCCCATCCTCTGATAATCGGATTGAGCTGCTTCACCAAGATGCCAGCAGATAGATGGAGGCTGCCTTTGACGACTGCTCGGACTTTGGCCATTAGCACCTGAACACTCCTTGTACTGGGCTTGATTAACAGCTTGCCCGAGTACTTACGAATGTTCTGTCCGAGAAAGTCGAAGCCGTCTGAGATATGCGTGATGCGTGTCTTGGTCTGTGATAGCTCCAGTCCGCGCTCCTGCAGAAAGCTTTCCACAAGTGGCTTTACTTCATCGACCAGCAGTTCTTTCGTGCTGCCGGTGATAATAAAGTCATCCGCATAAAGCACCAGGCTGACTTTAGAGCTTCGCTTTGCCCTTTCGGTTGGCGAGAACTTCTCACGCAGTGCTTGGCCCAACCCGTTGAGGGTCATATTGGCAAGCGCTGGTGAAATGATCCCGCCTTGCGGAGTCCCAGCGTCAGTCGGATACAAGACGTGTCGTTCCACATATCCAGCCTTCAACCACTTGCGGAGAATGCCCTTGTCCATGGGGATATGGGCGAGTTCCCAGTTGTGGTCGATGCCCTCGAAACAGCCTTTGATGTCTCCTTCCAGAACCCATTGCGGCGATCCCCTCTTCGCCAATATGTTAAAGCATTGGCCGATGGCATCAGCCGTTGACCGTTCTTTGCGAAACCCGTAGCTGTGCGGGTCTGCCAGCGTTTCGGCCACTGGGTCGAGAGCGAGCAAATGCAGTCCCTGCATTCCTCTATCTCGCATCACAGGTATTCCTAAGGGACGAAGCGTACCATCCTTCTTCTGCCGATAAACTCTTTTCAGCGGTAGTGGCTGGTACTCGTAATGGCGCAAGTCACGGATGGCCTGCGCCTTCTTCTTCGGAGTGTTCCATAAGACCTGGTCCACTCCTGGAGTCCGTTTGCCCTGATTGCTAGACACCCGTTTAATGGCCAACGCTTTGCCACTGAACGAGCGAGTAAGGATATAGCGCAAGGCTCGCACCCGGCGCTTCTTTCCTGCCTTCACAGCCTTCACGATACGGGTTTGCAGACGACGCACGTTACGGTGGACTGGCTGCCAGTTGATGGCATGCCAGTTCTCTCCGTAGCTCAGGCTCGCGCCAGTAGCAGTAGCTACTCCTAAGTTCAACGAACTCCTGTCTCTGCGCAATCGACGAACTATCTCGTGACGAAAGACCCTGCGGAAGTCTGCCACGCTTTCGCGCGGAGTGATGTTGCCAATAACCGTGGCTCAACTCCTATCCACCTCATTACAAGATGGCCTTCGCTTGCTCCGCAATCCCATACCCGCACTCCTTTCAGCTCACCTTACGGCTTGCTTTCCTGCTCCAAACAGCGAGCAGCAGAAGTACGGGCTTACCACGTTCCTCGTTTGTCCCTGAGCGGGTTAGGTCTCGCCTCTACGCCGGTGACGCTATCGTCTGCGGGCCGTGGAGTTAGGAGCCACGGTCCCGATACTAATGATGGTCACTTACCTTTTGGTCCAAGCCTATCAGCATCTTTGGCTTGTCTTCGGTAACGACGCTTATCAGCGATTCACATATGTTGACCGTACCGCTCAATCCTAGTCCCCAACCGCCTTGACGCTGGCAGTCGCAACCTCGTCTCGCGATCCGGTTGCCACTCTCGAAAGAGCGAGGATACATTGTCCCGAAGGCTTCACACCGGAGAGTTGCCTCTCCCGCATGCTCCGGTAGGATACTGATGGCAGAACATCAGGTGATGTCATGGTGGCCCATGCATCACAGCTACAAACGCGACATCGTGTCGCACCCCAACGCCCGAATTAACCGGGCGCGGGCGAGCAGCATTCAACCTCATCGCAAGGAAGAATGATGAAAGCCACGCTGTCCCGCGCTCCGGTTCAATGAGTGGTTAGACCACTCTTCACTCAATGGAATAGCGATAAAGTTAACCTGCCCAGCTGCTGGGCGGTTGGATTTGGGTTGAACGCGAGCTTAGAGATTTTCGCGGTCTTACGATCTATCTCCAAATCGGAATTTTTATGTAGCTATCGCTTTGCCACTTTATCTGCAATGGGACTTTGGCATCGGTAATATCTTCATCACTGACATCCTTGCCAGTGCCGTAATTAATCTGGGCGTAAGGGTTTTTATTGACGTTTAGTGTGATGAGCAGGCGACTGCCACGACTTAACTGGCGGCTCACCATTCGGGTTTTATCGAATGGAATTGATTCCAGCTTACCGGGCGTGAGCAGCTTCCTCACGCTCATATCTTTGGCGTAACTGGCGCGACCTATGAAGTAAGACAGATGAAACAACTCGCCGTTCGGCATAACCTCATACAACACAACGCCGATGTCCATGTCCTTTTTGTTGATGATCGCCTTTATTTCACCAAGGAATGTTCCGTTAATTGAAACCGGCTCATCGAACGGCTCGCTGATGAAAGAATATCCGTTTGAAAGGTCGGGCTTTTTGCCGACAATAAGATCGGGATAATAGTCATTGTTGCTGGTCTTTCTATCGGCAAAATCCACCGTTTGTTCTAGAAATCCGGGTTTAGACGGCTTTTGCCGGGACAACTGATAATAATCGCCAGCCTTTGTGTCGGTCAGATACAAAGTCAGCGTATCGTTGCTCATCTTTTCGAGCGATGGCGCGTGTCTCCACTCATTTGCGCCCATCACCTCGTAGTTGATTTGGTCTTTGAGCAGAGCCGGCTTTTTGCCGCCGCGCATTACATAATCAAACCACTCGAAAGTAAGCTCCGGCGTGTCGAGTTGCGCGACCGGATCAATGGCGTAACCGTTCAAGACCGCTTCTTTTCGGGCTGCGCCGGCTCCGAAATGGCTATAGGGTCCAATTACTAAATAATGATTAGCATTCTTGTTATATTTATGATGCTGCTTCAAATAATATAAGGCGGATTGCTGACCATCATCATAATATCCAGTGACGGTCAAAACCGGGATGTTGATTTTTGAAAAATCATTTTCATACGGCACTTTCGCCTGCCAATATTTGTCGTAAGCGGAATGATCGAGCCAGCGTTGCAGCCAGTTGTTCGGCGCGCCGTCAACTTTATCTACGTCGCGGTATGCTCTACCGCTCTGATACCACTTTTCGTTTAAATCGCCCCATCGCTTTCGGTCATTAAGGGTTTCGTTATCCAGCAATTTATTGTTGGTAACGTAAAACGCCCAAGCGTAATTGACCAACAGGAATATGTTATTTTCCATCGGCAAACCGTCGCCCGGATTGTTGGCGGCGGACGGTGCGATGGTTTTAAGTGCCGGATGCAGTTTTTTGGTTGCCGCCCACGCCGCATAACCAGAATAACTGTTGGCATACATCCCGACCTGCCCATCGCTCCACGGCTGCTTGCTAATCCAATCAATAACCTCGTAAGTGTCATCAACTTCGTGTTCGTAAGGCTCTATTGGGTCAGGACTATTGCGTTTGCCGCGCGTCTCCGCCGTCACTCCGACGTAGCCGTAAGACGCGGATAGTTTCGCCATCCCCAAGCTGAAATCGGTATAAATATTAAAAACCAGTGCCGTCGGCTGCTTCGTCGTCACGCCGCGTTTGCGAACAACGAAAGCGGAAAGCGTCGCTCCGTCTTTGGTCTTAATCAGCACATCGTCTTGAATTATATAACGCTTATTATCATCCTCCCGCAACAGCGAGTCCGTCAGCGGCAGAATGTTTTTGTAGACATAATAAAGCTGATAGCTTCTAATCAAATTGATAGCATCATTGAGAGCGATGCTGTCCTTCTCTTTTTGCAGTTCTAAGAGTTTTTGTAAATCGTTTTGGGCGCGAGTTAAATCAAGCGCGAAACTCGTGGAAGCAAGATAAGCGTCTTTGCCGCTCAATTTACCGAAGACATCACGGAATGATTGCTTAAACGCTCCTTCAAAGGAAGTATTTCCCGCAGCCTGCCTGAGCTTTGCGTCCGAGAATATTTCAAACTGCGTATAAACCGCATTTGCATAAACAGGGTCGCTTACTCTGATAATTTCGCGCAATAATTTTATTGTATCTTTCGCCTCGGCATATTCCCCGGCAATTATTTGCAGTCTGAACAGACTATTCAAATATTTTTGGCGGTCGTCATCTTCATAAACGGCGATAGTTTCCCTGGCCAAAATCGGCATCATCTTGGCTAATTCCACCTCATCCGTTGCTGCCGCTTTATTAAAATCCAGTTGCTGGGCTACTGTCTGGACTGCTCCAAACATGCATAAGAACAGAAGACAGAGTGATTTTCTCATTTGAACTTTACCTTCTCACTGAAATCCGCACCAACGAGATGCTGGCGGCATAACGCCGGGCATCAGCGGCGAGCGCCAGCACAACTCTGCATGAAGGCAACGCTGTGGCGCTCAGAGGCCGCTGCATGCCGTTGTTAGATGGTCAAGCACTCCAGGAGATCCTTTCCCTACGACTCGTACAACCAGCGTCCCAGTTCGGCAAGACTCGGCTCCTTGCCGTACATCAACATGGCCAGCCTGAAGATTTTGGCTGCCGCTCTACGCAGCAGCCAGATCGTGCCGAGCAACAATCCGAGGGCGACACACACCTCCCAGGCTTGGACCTCACCGACGACCAGTCGCGCCGAAAGCGCCGCCGGTGAGGTGATGGGAAACATCCCGAGCACCTTCATGATCGTGCTGTCCGGGTTTCGCAGTCCGGCGAGGGTAATCGTCACCGGCAGAAACGGAAGGAACATGAGTACGCTTCGGGAGGAGGTGTTCGGGTCGTCTACCGTCGCGGCGATAGCGGCGAAGAAACAGTTCCAGAAGAGAATCCCCAGCAAGGCGAGCGCGAGCAACATGAGCGTTAGGAGCGGGTTTGCAAGCGTCAACAACTGTGTCAGATTGAAACCGGCCAACCACCATGCGAAGCCGCTGATCAGCAGCGAGACGCTTCCATAAACAACGATCAGGGCTAGACCGATTGCGGAGATACCGAGAATTTTTCCGTCCATCCACACCTGGGGCGAGATCGCCGAAACAATCTGTTCCGTCACCCGCAGATGTTTTTCACCCGTGATGGAGGTGAACTGATACTGGTAACAAGCGAAGATGGCCAAAATCATCAGGCACATAAAAGCCCCCGCGTAAACTTTCTCCACCCTGCCCGACGGCTGACTGCTGACGTCCGGATAACTTGTGGCGATCTCGAACGGCGCGATCACAGTCTCGAATTCCTTCAATCCCAAATTCAATTCCGCGAGCCGGGCATGACTGCGCGCAGTGGTTAACAAGTTCCCGAACTGGTTCATCCACAACTGATCCCTGTACGTGACCAGTTCCCCGCTGTCGACGCTCTTGATGATGAGCAGTCCGTTGAGTTCTCGCCGGCCGACGCTTTCGCGCAAACCAGCTTCCTCTTGAGCGTGCGCGAATCTGAAATCGAACTCGGGATCGGGCGCAGAATCGAGCCGCAGGACACTGGCGTTGATGACGGCGATCTTCGGCCTATCGACCGAGCCACGCCGCACGAACCACACGCCAGCGCCCACCAGCGCCGTGATGAAATCAGCAAGGTGACGATGACATCCTTGATCTTGAAAAACCTTTGGAATTCCCACCGGGCGACTTCGAACACAAGGCGTAGGTTTTTCACGCGCGCACCTCCGCAGTGTCTCCCGCCGCTTCTTCGACCCCGGCGATTTCTCCCGTGTCTCCAGAGACGGCCTGCACGAATACTTCGTGCAACCCAATCCGGTCCGTTTGCACGTCAACGATCTCCATCGCCGAGCCTGCCGCGACCAACAGGCCGCCCAGGGATGCGCCCGGCCTGACAAGCAGCGTCACTTCACACGGAACGGTCTGCGTCACACTCTCGATCGCTGGGTGTCCGGCAAAGGCTGAGAGGTTCGGCTCTCCTCTCGTACGCAGGATCAACTTATTCTCCCACCGCGCGCTTTTCCGGATCTGTTCCAACGAGCCGTAAAGAACCGACCGCCCTCGGTTCATCAGGAGCAGGCGATCAGCTATCTGTTCCACCAACTGCATCTGGTGGGCGCTCAGGAGAATCGTCGCGCCTTCCTCCCGCAGTTGGCGGATCAGATGCGAAAAGAGTTCTTGATTGATGGGGTCGAGGCCGGAGAATGGTTCGTCCAGAATCAAGAAGCTGGGACAGTGAAGGACTGCGGAGACAAACTGAATCTTCTGCTGGTTGCCTTTTGAAAGCGCATCCAGTTTTTCTCCCGCACGTTCCTTAAGCCCTACACGCTCAAGCCACTGCATGGCTCTTGAGCGCGCATCCTCGCGGCTCAGCCCTCGGAGTGTCCCCATATAGACGAGCGTTCGAAGAATGGGCATGTCCCTATAGAGTCCGCGCTCTTCAGGTAAGTAGCCCAGTTCCGGAGAAGCCGGCCACCCTTCTCCCGAGTCCGACAATGAGTAACGAATAACGCCCCTGTCGGGCCGGATGATCCCCATGAGCATGCGAACCGTCGTGGTTTTCCCTGCTCCGTTCGGCCCCAGCAGAGCGAAGATTTCGCCCTCGCAAACGTCGAACGAAAGCCGGTCGACAGCTTTCACCTGAGCAAACTCTCTCTCGATCGTATCAACGCTTAACACTTTTCTGGTCATACATACGCTCGCTGAGTACACAGCATGGAGAACGACGTCTGATATGCATCTAACGCCCGGCATCACCCGCGCCCCCGCGCAACGTACATGAGAGGCAACGTGAAGGGGCGTCGGGTGCATGCCGTTGTTGTGCCGCCGCGCGTGGCAAAGCGACATACAGTAAACTTAAAAATATGCGCCGACGTAACTCGCCGTGAACATTACGACGTGCGTCAGCGCATGAGCAATCATCGCCGACTCAAGCCCCTTCTTCCAGTAAAGATACCCCCCAAT
>JBOGOP010000007.1:0-55379 GCA_050747225.1 Pyrinomonadaceae bacterium | reverse complement strand
ATTCCCGCTTCCTCGCAGGCGTGGACCAAATTGTAGGTTGACAGCGGCGTGTCTTCAGCGGGTTTTATGACGACGGTATTGCCGCACACCAGCGCCGGAATCAACTTCCACGAGGGGATTGCCATCGGGAAGTTCCAGGGAGTAATTAGTCCGCAGAGTCCAACCGGCTGTCGCACGCACATCGCAAACTTGTCAGGCATCTCGGCCGGAGTCGTAAACCCGTGCAAGCGCCGGCCTTCACCGGCGGTGTAGTAAGTGCAGTCGATCGCTTCCTGCACATCACCGCCTGCCTCTTTCAGGACCTTGCCCATTTCGCGCGTCATGTCTGCGGTGAAGCGATCCTTGTTGCGAATGAGAATCTCGCCCAGGCGAAACAGAATTTCGGCGCGCTTGGGAGCAGGCATGCCGCGCCAACCGTCGAAGGCGCTCTGCGCAGCATTGACGGCGGCGTTCACATCGTCGCTGGTGGAAAGCTGGAAGCGGCCGATGACGTCGTCGGTGTCGGCCGGATTAATGTTCTCAAACACCTCACCGGATTCACTCGGGATCCACTTGCCGCCAATGTAGTTGTTGTAGGTTTTTACCGACGCGCGTGAGGACGCCCTGGAGGTTTGCTTAGAGCTGTTTTTCGCGAGGACCTTTTTTGCTTGAGCCATTCTCTGGTTGTCAGGTGTCAGATGTTGGGTGTCGGTTGGAAACAAATCCACTGGCACCTGACACCCGGCACCTGAAACCGTTCCTTATTGATAAGTAAACTGAACAATTCTTGTCTGTACACGATTGATAACATAGCGCGACAACTGCAGCACGATCGGGTCGCCGGTTTTCAAGCCACTTAGCACGCGCTGGAAATCCGCCAGCGTCGTAACCGGAACGCGGTTGATGCGCGTAATGACATCGCCTTCGTTAAGCGCCTGTTGCCCGTTGGGAGCGCGCAACTCTGCCGCGAGCCCGCCCGGATCAACTTCTTTTACGTAAAGGCCCCGCACTCCCGCGAGATGCTTATCGGTAATGAGCTGCTGCGTGAGCTCGCCCAGCGTAAGTCCTAAATGCAATCCGTCCTTCGTCTCTGATTCCTTTGGGCCCGGTTTGGCAGGAGCGGTCTCATCAGGGTCACCCAACTGCTGCGGTTCAGGACGTTCACCAAGCACGACACTGGCGTTCATTTTTTCGAGTTTGCCCTCGCGATCGCGAAGGAAAGTGAACCTGGCGGATTCGCCCACCGGGGTGGACGCAACCTTCTGAATCAAATCCTGAGCGCTGAGTACGGTCTGGCCGTTGAATTCGGTGATGATGTCATTCGACTGCATTCCCGCTTTAGCCGCCGGTGTTGGTTGTCCGTCCTTCGTCGGTTGGACGTCCATGATGATCGCGCCCTTCGCTTCCGCAAGGCCGTAGACGCGAGCGTATTCGTCTTTAACTGATTCAAGCGTAACTCCCAGGTAGCCGCGGCGAACTCTTCCCTGCGCGACAATTTGGTGATAGACGAAATTTGCCTCGCCTGCCGGGAGCGCAAAGCCAATACCGTTGTAGTCTCCGGTCGAGGTGGCGATCTGCGAGTTGATACCGATCACTTCGCCGCGCATGTTGACCAGTGGTCCGCCGCTATTCCCACGATTGATCGCAGCGTCGGTTTGCAGGAAGCGCTGAAAGTTTGAAAAGAAAGGCGACTCTCGTTCGATCTTTGAAATGATTCCGGCAGTCACCGTTTGGTCAAGACCGAAAGGTGAACCAATTGCCAAAACCCAGTCACCCACCTGAGCAGCATTGGAATCTGCAAGCGTGACGATCGGCAAATCCTGCGCAGCGTCGATCTTCACAACCGCCACGTCAGTCTCTTTATCGATACCGATAACCCGGCCGCGATACTTCTCGCCGGACTGCAGGCCGACGATTATTCGCGACGACCCTTCAACCACATGCTCGTTTGTCAGAATGTAGCCTTTTGGACTCACGATAAAGCCGCTACCGACGCCGCGCGCAGGACGTCGCGCCTGACGGCGAAACATGTCGAGCAAGGGATTGCCGGACGATTGATCGTCTTTGTCTGGGTTGTCTTTCTCTGAAACGTCGGTCGAGGCGGTGATGGTTTCAATGTTTACGACCGCGGGTTCGACGCGCTTGGCAATCTCCGCAAACGAAGCGGATAGGGCCTCAGGGGCGTGCGCGATCTGCGCCTCGCTTTGTGCCACTGTTGGACGTCCCGTAAGCATCGCCCCCAGGCCAATTCCCGCCAAAAGGCAGGCAGCGCCGAGAGCAATTATCCAGATGCGGAGCTTCCGCAAAATAGCCCGTTCGTTAATAGTTGTTTGGTCTTTAACAAGGTCGAACATAAAACACCACCTTCGGGTAAAGCTGCAATTCTGGCCTCGAGGCGCCACTAGCGATATGGCCAATCGAAGCGTCGCTGGGAAGGGCTGAAGTATAACTAAAGGCTGACCGGGGGGCAAAAGAAAGGGCAGGAGGCAGGAGCAGACGGCAGGAGGCAGAGCAGACGGCAGGAGGATCAAAATGCTTTCGTCTTCCTGCCGTCTGCTCCTGCCTCCTGCTCCTGTTTGTTACGGTCTCAGGAACACCTTCAGCACACCCGTCGCGGCAGCGCGCCCCATAGCATAGACGCCTTCACCGAGTGGGTATTCTTCGCTTATCAAACTATCAATGTCGATCGCGCCTTTTTTCAGAAGATCGAGCGCCGGCTGGAATCGTCCGCAGCGCGAACCCACTATCGAGATCTCATCAACAACGAGCCGCGCCTGATCGATCTCATCGATCTTCCCAGGTCCCTGAAATGTCGACTTTAAAACCAGCGTGCCGCGAGGTCGCAATAGTTCCAGCGCTCCAACAAAGCCCGAAGGCGAGCCGGACGCTTCCACGACTACGTCAAACTCGCGCTTTCTTTTCGCGCCCGCTTTTGGCGAACTCGTTTCAATTCCGCGACGCTCAGCGATGCGTAGTTTTTCAGCATGTTTGCCAATCAAGAGAACGCTGGCGCCGCTCAAGGCAATTGCCTGCGCGGAAAGCAGTCCAAGTTTGCCGTCGCCTATTACGGCCACACGAGACTCGGGTTTGATTGCGACGCGCTCCATGATGCCGCAGGCTGCGGCCAGAGGTTCCGTAAAAACCGCATGCTCATCAACTACCATGTCAGGAACAGGCAGAAGGTTTGCGAGCGGCAGACGCAAAAACTCAGCGTGCGCGCCGTCGCGTCCCAGGATGCCGAGGACGGTGCGACTGGCGCAGTGACGCGGATCGCCCGCCGCGCACAATTCACACTTTCCACAGCCCGCGTTGATCTCGCCGACAACTCTTTGCCCCAACAACTTATTGCCGGGAGACTCTTCCACCACGCCGACAAACTCGTGGCCAATCGTGCCCTTGAAGCCGGCGTAGCCACGCGCAATTTCGAGATCGGTGTTGCAGATGCCGGAAAGGTGAACACGCACGAGCGCTTCGTCACCGCACTCGGGCCTGGCGACTTCCTTAACCGCAAGTTTCTTTTTTTCGACTCGAAGAGCTTTCATGAAAGAGATTCAACTCTTTGGAGTGCGATGACAGGTCACCGCTTTGGTCGGTCGCGACCTGTCGCGGCCCACCGCTAGACTGAAAGTGCTGAGAGACTTGGGCGTCAAGCCGCCCAAGGCCAAAGCGGTGACAGGTCACCGCACTCCAAAAGGCAGGAATGCCTGTCCTACTTCAGAAACTTTTCGTTCGCGTATAGATGTTTTGTGGTGTCAGCTCAACCGTCTGTCTGGTTCCGGCGACATCAAGGTGCAGACGCCACTCGAGGTTTTCTTCACCGGCCAACTGAGCGTGCAGCCACCAACTGCCAGGACTAAGCTCTACCGAGGCCTGACCCTGCTTGTCTAACCTGACTTTGGCGCGACCTTTCGTGCGCTCATTCATAAAGTCGTCGTAGCTTTTGCCGGCGCGACGCTCAGTAAAGTATTCGTGACGCGCGGCGACAATATCGACCGGATAAAGCTCGACTGCGATGTCGAGCGCATCAGAACCACCGCCTGCGGGCAGTCGCAACACAATCTGCAAGGTGGTTTCGGCGACGTTTGCTTTAAGGGTTGGGGCATCCTGATGAGGAAGCCTGCTGTAAATTAGCCAGCCTGAAACCAGCAGAGCGACTACCAGCGCCGCACGCAGGAAAATAGTCAGCAGGTGGTACGAAATGCTTGTTGTTTTCATTCGCGTAGGACAGGCATTCCTGCCTGTCCGTTTGATCATAAACCAGGCTCAACCTCATCACGCCAGGGACAGGCAGGAATGCCTATCCTACTATTTTCTCAAGGCCCGAACGTAAGTGACCAGCAGGTCGATTTCCTGTTCGGAGATCTTTTGGCCAAAAGCGGGCATCTTCCCTTTGCCGTTCATGATTGAATTAAAGATCCGTTCGTCGCTCACCCGGTCCTGCCACTCCGCGTCGCTGATATTGCGTGCGTGATTCCTCCTGGCTTTCAACGTTTTCGCGCGCCCGTCTCGGCCATGACATGAAACGCAGTTTCTTGAATACAGCTCCGTTGCACTGCGTGCGCTGGCGCTAACCGGCCCGCCTCGAGTTCTGCTTGCAAATGCTCCGGGGACTGTTATTAAGAAAACGATTAAGCAAGCATACTTCATCGATCTGCAACTCCGATTTGCGACTGGACTGGCTTCGTGGGGAGCGGCGATGCTTTCCGATTTTCCGGGTCTCGGAAACTCACAAGTCAGTTTTGGAGAAACTATGATACCGAAGCCCGCATGTTTTGTGTATCCGTGATTAGCGATTAGCTTCCGGGTTGAAAGGTTTCGAAATGCGAAGTAAGCTCAGGGTGTTCGTGGGATCAAGTGACAACTCTTTGGAGTGCGGTGACCTGTCACCGCTTTGGCCTTGGGCGGCTTGACGCCCATGTCTTACACAGTTCCAGCCAACGGTGGTCACGACAAGTCGTCACCGACCAAAGCGGTGAAGCGGGGTCCCCGGCCGGGCAGCCCGGCTGGGGTGCTTGTCAGGTCACCGCACTCCAAAAAAGTTGTGTCCTTTCGTAGGTAGAACTTGGAAATAGTCTCCGACAAATTTCACGATGAGTGTGGCGTGTTCGGCATTTACGGGCACGCGGACGCAGCGCGTCTGACTTATCTTGGCCTCTACGCTTTACAGCATCGCGGCCAGGAATCCTGTGGCATCACGTCGTCAAACGGATCAGAGTTGCGTTTGGAACGGGCGATGGGTCACGTTGCCGACGCTTTTGATCAATCGACCCTTGATCGCTTGCCTGGAGCCAGCGCTATTGGACATGTTCGTTACTCGACCGCCGGCGAAGTCTCTATTCGCGAGGCCCAGCCTTTTCTGGTTACCTGCCAGCATGGTCAGATCGCCGTTTGTCATAACGGCAACTTGCCCTTTGCTCGCGAGGAGCGACACAAGCTCGAGCGCGAAGGCGCAATTTTTTCAGCCACCTCTGACACAGAAGTCATTTTGCACGGCGTGGCGCGTTCCAAAGCCGGATCGGTTCGTGAGGCAATACCTGAAGTCCTGCGACAAACAGAAGGCGCGTTCTCGATGCTCTTTCTGACGCCCACCGAATTAGTAGCGATTCGCGACCCGAGGGGCTTTCGTCCCCTGGCATTGGGGCGACTTGGAGATGCATGGGTGGTGGCTTCAGAAACCTGCGCTTTTGATCTCATTGACGCGCAGTATGTTCGCGACGTGGAACCGGGCGAGATGTTGATAATCGATCAAGACGGTCTGCGTTCTTCACATCCATTAGAGGAACAAAAGGCCTCGATGTGTTTGTTCGAACACGTTTATTTTGCGCGTCCGGATTCACTTATCTACGGCCACTCGGTGAACGAGTCGCGCCACAAGATGGGCAAGCGCCTCGCCATCGAACATCCTGCCGACGCGGATCTGGTTGTGCCCGTCCCTGATTCAGGCACGGTCGCGGCGATTGGTTATGCAGCGCAGAGCAAAATCAATTTTCGCTTCGGCCTGGTGCGCAATCATTATGTCGGCCGCACCTTCATCGAGCCGCGCCAGTCTATCCGTTCATTCGGCGTTCGTATCAAGTTGAACCCCGTGCGCCATTTGATCGAAGGCAAGCGGATAGTCCTGATTGACGACTCGATCGTGCGCGGTACAACTTCAAAAAAGATCGTAAGGATGGTTCGCGAAGCCGGTGCGAAGGAAATTCATCTGCGGATCAGTTGCCCCCCGACGATTAGTCCCTGCTACTACGGAATCGACACGCCCAATAAAGCCGATTTGATTGCTGCACAAATGTCGATTGATGAAATTTGCAAGTTTATCGAGGCCGACTCGCTCGGCTATCTTTCGCTCGACGGAATGATCGAGGCGATTGGCATTAGTCCCGACTCTTCCTGCGTCGCCTGTTGGAACGAGAAGTACCCGACGCGTATTACCAGCGGGGCTGAGACGATGTGGGAGCGCGATCATGAGGCAGTCGGTGCTGATGGTTAACCGGAGGCAAAGAACAATCCCCCGCGGGCAGTCAGTAGCACATCTGAGGATGAATTCTTGGCGAAGCGATCGTTAAAGGGTTGCGGATGCGCGATTGCTGTTTTGGTAGTTGTGCTCGGCGCCGCCGGAGTGGTGGGCTGGAAATATGTTTGGCCTCGCTGGAAACTTAGGCCTCCGCCGCCCTCAGGTGGCGAGCTCCAGGTTCACATACTCGATGTCGGGCCGGTAGAGGGCGATTCGATTTTGATTATCATGCCCGGCGGCAAGTCGGTTTTGATTGATGCCGGCGACACCGGCAAAGGCAAAGTCGTCATTGAAGCCTTGAAGCGCTACAACGTGCAGCAGGTCGACTACTTTGTCGCCACTCATCCGCATCCCGATCACATCGGCGGCGCCGACGAAGTTTTCAAAGTGACTAAAGTTTTGAACGTTATCGACAACGGTCTCGGGCCAGAGGTCCCTGAATCGTTACAGAGCAAGCCCGCAACACCGGGCGGAAAGAACCCGAACAAGAAAACCGCCCCACCCGGTAAATCTAACAAGTCAAACTCGATTACGAAGTTTTACGACGAGTATAAGGAAGCCGTCGCGCAAAGCGGCGCGCATTACGAGAAGGCCCAGGCGGGTGCGAAATATGATCTCGGCGGAGGTGCTCGTCTGACGATACTGGCGCCTACCGAACCGCTGTTCACAAAAGATCAGCTGAAGACCGGCGGTAATCTACCTAACGCCAACTCTATTGTGATGCGGCTGGACTATGGCGACTTTTCAATGCTGTTGCCGGGCGATGCGGAAGAACAGACAGAACATCGGCTGCTAACTAAAGATCTGAATCTGAAAGTGAATATTCTTAAAGTTGCCCACCATGGTTCGAAATACGCAACCGCCCAGGACTTTGTTGATAGAGTAAAGCCGGAAGTGGCGATTATTTCGGGTGGCGAATGGAATCGTTACGGACACCCTGCACAAGTGGTGCTTGATCGACTGCGGGCGGCGAACGCGAAACTCTATCGCACGGATCTGCAAGGCGAGATTACGATCACGACGCGGGGCAAAGAAAACGATTACGTCATCAAGACGGCGAAGGAAGCGAAGAGCGAACTGTGGGCAGGACGCCCGGCCCAAAAAGACGACTCGTCGCGTTCCGGCTTCATTGCTTACGGTGATTTCGGACCGCCGCCGAAGGCAAAAGCCGGTAAATAGTGAATCGTAAATCGTAAATAGTGGACTGAGGCTGGACATCTGGTATTACGCTCGTCGGTTTCTACTATTTACTATTTACGATTTACTATTCACTAATTCATGACCAAGCCAATAACCTACAGCGACTCTGGTGTCGATATCGACGCAGCGACCCGTGCGACTGACAAGATCAAAGAGCTGGCGCGGCGCACGTTCAATCAGCGAACGCTTTCCGAAATCGGAAGCTTCGGCGGAATGTTTGACGGCGCTTTCCCCGGTCTAAAACAGCCCGTCCTGGTTGCATCTGCGGATGGCGTCGGCACAAAACTGAAGATTGCTTTCACTGCCGGAGTTCACCATACCGTCGGACGCGACCTTGTCAATCACTGCGTTAACGACATCCTGGTCCAGGGCGCGCGGCCGCTTTTCTTTCTCGACTACATTGCTACGGGCAAGCTGCTGCCGGAAGTTGTCGCAGAGATCGTAGAAGGTGTAGCTAACGGCTGCCGCGAAAACGGCTGCGTTCTGCTCGGCGGCGAGACGGCGGAGATGCCGGATTTTTATGCCGCCGGCGAATACGATATTGCGGGCTTCATAGTTGGGGTGGCTGATCGGGAAAAAATAATCGACGGCAAAGGGATTACACCCGGCGATGCGCTGCTCGCGCTTCCTTCGGTTGGACTTCACACCAACGGCTACTCGCTCGCACGCAAGTTGTTTTTCGAAGTTGCCGGCCACGAAGTTGATACCCGGCTCGATGAATTGGGAATGACAGTCGGCGAGGCCCTTCTGCAACCACACCTAAGTTATCTAAAACCGCTGGACCGACTGCTCGATTCGGGAATGATCAAGGGCCTCGCGCACATTACTGGCGGCGGATTGACAGACAATATTCCGCGGATCCTGCCAGAGGACGCGGCGGTGGAGATTGATAAGGACAGCTGGCCGGTACTTCCGATTTTCAAACTCATGCAGGCCATTGGGAACGTTTCCGAAGCAGAAATGTATCGCACCTTCAATATGGGCGTCGGCATGGTGGTCGTGACATCTGCCGAGGAGCGGAACGCAGTCGAGTCGCATCTGCAGAAACAAGGCGCGCCGGTTTATCAAATCGGACGCGTTGTCAAAGGCCATAGGGAAGTCTCAATCCGGTAGTGACTAAACGCATCGGCATCTTAATATCGGGACGCGGGTCTAACATGCTGGCGTTGGCTGACGCCATTGAAGCCGGCCGGATTCCAAACGCAGAAATTGCAATCGTGATCAGCGACCAGGCGCAAGCGGCTGGTTTGGTGGCTGCCCACGAGCGTGGGTTGAGAATTCTCGTTATCGAGCGCGAGAGGCGTCCGCGCGAAGAGCACGATCGGGCGATAGTTGCTGCGCTGCAAGAAGGTGGTGTCGACATCGTTTGTCTCGCCGGCTACATGCGCCTGCTTTCCAACTATTTCATCGAAGCATATCGCAATCGGATTCTGAACATTCATCCAAGTTTGTTGCCGGCGTTTCCCGGCCTCGACGTGCATGCACGGGTGCTGCAGCACGGGGTGAAGTGGAGCGGTTGCACCGTTCACTTCGTCGACGAAACTCTCGATGGTGGGCCAATCATTGGACAGAGGATAGTTCCAGTCCTCGACGATGACACCGAGGAAACGCTCTCAGCACGCATACTAGCGGAGGAACATCAGTTGTATGCCGAAGCGCTGGCGTTAGTTGTTAGTGGGAACTATGAGGTTGTGGGACGACGAGTCGTAGCGGTAAAACGAGTTATGAGTACTGAGTGATGAGTACTGAGCAAATCGCCATTCTCGTAGCGCTGCCACTGTCACTCAGTACTCATCACTCAGTACTCATCACTATCCTCATCCTTCATCCGCCTTCTTCCCTCCCAACGCTTCCGCACGTTGGTACGCTGCCCACACTGCTTTTGAAAGCACCGTGCGCAGACCACCCTTTTCCATTTGGTAGATCGCTTCGGCTGACGTCCCGCCTGGCGACGTAACCATGTTGCGAAGTTCGGCCGGATGTTTTTGCGATTCTTTCGCGAAGAGTACTGAGCCGAGCATCATCTGCTGCACCAGGTCCTGCGCCACATGACGCGAGAAGCCCATGTGAACGCCGGCGTCAACCAACGCCTCCATCATTAGAAAAACGTAGGTAGGTCCGGTAGCGCTCAGCGCGGTCGCCATATCGATCTGCCTTTCGTTCTCAACTCGCATCGCCAGCCCGAGCGCTTCGAGCATCGAGCCGACTTCACGCTCCTGCGATTCACTCACTTCCGGCGTTGCAGTCCAGGCCGTCATTCCCTCGCCAATCTGAGCCGGGGTATTTGGCATCGCGCGCACGATGGCCGGGTGCAGTAACTGGCCGGCAATGGCTTCACAACGAGCGCCGGCGACGATCGAAACAACTAGTTGATCTGGATGAATAGCGCCCTTCAACTCGTGCAGCACCTTATTGAGGCGTTGCGGTTTGACGGCAAGGATGACCAGCGATCCGGCATGGGCTGCTCCGGCGTCGTCGGGGTGGGCCGCGAGCACCGCCTCACGATTACTTTCAAACATGCGCGTTGCATACTTTGTGTAAAGATCTTCGCGCCGACTCACTCTCGGATGACTGCCCACAATCTGTTCGGCAGTGACCAGTTCCTTCCGTAACAGTCCAGCCATTACCGCTTCGGCCATTACGCCACACCCAATGAATGCCAGCCGCGCGTTCTCCAGTGGGTTGCGTTCCTCAGTTCGTATTGTCACTTCGGTGTCTGCCATATTCCCTCAAACTGGCGCAGATGCGAATGCGCTCATTCAAAAATTCACGATCCTAACGTTTTGCTGCGAGCATAGCGCAGCCCCCTGAGATGCGCTACTCTCTCGTGCGTAGCCACTAAACCACCACGTCTATTTACGATTTTAGGATTCACGATTTACGATAGAGTGATGACGATCGACGAACAACTCGCTTACTTGCGCAAGGGCACCACTGAGATTATTCGTGAGGAAGATTTGCGCGCCAAGTTGGAAAGATCCGCGAAGACCGGCAAGCCGCTGCGCATAAAACTTGGAGCGGACCCCACAGCGCCGGACATCCATTTGGGTCACACGGTTGTCATTCGCAAGCTGCGCGCGTTTCAGGAGTTGGGCCACACGGTGATTTTCCTGATTGGCGACTTCACCGGATTGATCGGCGATCCTTCAGGCAAGAGCGCCACGCGCCCACAACTGACGCGCGAAGAAATCGCCGCAAATGCCGAAACCTACAAGCGTCAAATTTTCAAGCTGCTCGACCCTGAGAAGACCGAGATACGTTTCAACTCCGAGTGGATGGACAAACTCGGTTCGGACGGGTTCATCCGCCTTGCTTCTCACGTCACCGTCAAACAGATATTGGAGCGCGACGACTTTGCCAAGCGCCTGGCCGAAGAAAAGCCGATTGCGCTGCACGAGCTGCTCTACCCGCTCACGCAGGCCTACGATTCCGTCGCCCTCGAAGCAGACGTCGAACTAGGTGGCACGGATCAAAAGTTTAATCTGCTGATGGGACGAAACCTGCAGCGTGAGTACAACCAGGAAGCGCAGGTCGCCGTGATTACGCCGCTGTTGGAAGGCACGGATGGCGTGCAGAAGATGTCGAAGAGTTTGGGAAACTACATCGGCATTAACGAACCGCCTGCGGAGATTTTCGGTAAAGTGATGTCGATCTCTGATGACTTGATGTGGCGTTACTATGAGCTGCTGACTGATCTCACACTTGTTGAAATAGGCATCCTTCGCGAGTCGACCGCGAATGGCGGTCGCCATCCGCGTGACGTGAAAGTCGAGCTCGCGAAAAGAATTGTTTCGGACTTCCATTCAGAGGCCGAAGCACAAGCAGCCGAGGAGGAATTCAATCGCGTCTTTCGGAATAAGCAGACGCCCGAAGAGGTTGAAGAGAGAGTCATTCCCGTAGGAGATAGGGAATTAAGGCATTTGCTTGTGGAGCTCGGACTTGCTTCTTCTAACGCGGAAGCACGTGAGCTGATAAAAGGGGGAGGAGTGTCCCTTGACGGCGAGCGCGTTAATCTTCAAACGAAATACGTAATTTCGATCAAACCTGGCAAGCCAAGTCACGACATTAAGGTTGGTAAACGCCGCTTCGTCCGTGTCCGTGGCCCTGCCTGATGAAATTGACAATTCTTAATCGATGCCAGTTCGCGCGTTGCGAAATCGTTTTCGCTCCAGGGGAGCGAGATGTTTATAGCAAACCCGACGACGCAAATACCCTCGCTCCGTTTGGAGCGAAATGTACGAAAGGAATCTGAACGAGACAACAGGTGAACATTGCGCTCCTCCAGAGCGCGGAATATTGTGCAGGATCTAAAAGGCTATAAACATCTCGCTCCGCTGGAGCGAAAAACGCGTCTCCCAGGAGTTAAGTTCAAATGTCTGCAACTCTCGCCACTGAAGACATCCTGATCATCGAAACGCCTGAGCGTGTGCCGCTTCACTTTGCGCTGGCCTCGATTGGCAATCGTTTCCTTGCCTGCGCGATCGACCACGCTTTGCAAGGGCTGGCGATCGCTCTAATGGTGATTGGGTTTACCGTTATTGCCAACTACTCCAGTGCCGGTGAGCAACTTATCAGCGCGCCGAAATGGGTCAAAGCTGTCCTGATTGTCGTCGTGTTTCTGATCTTTTCCAGCTACTTTGCTTTTTTCGAGTGGATCTGGAGTGGGCAAACTCCCGGCAAGCGCTGGCTCAAACTAAGAGTAATTCGTGAAGACGGTCGGCCAGTTACGTTTTGGGAAGCAATGGTCAGGAATCTGGTGCGCGTGCTGGACATGATGCCTGCGCCGTTTTATTCCATCGGCCTTGTCTCTGTTTTTATTAGTTCGTCCGACCAGCGAGTGGGAGACATGGTTGCCGGCACCGTCGTTGTGCGCGAACGTGAGGCGGAGGCGCCGGCTTTCGCGCAAGTGTTCGCCTCGCCAGTGAGTGACCCGGCATTGCGTCGATCATTCAAGCCGGTAGACTTCGTTGCGGAACTGGATGCCTTGACGGAATCCGAGATCCAGGTGGTGGAAACTTTCCTACGACGACGCTGGGATTTGGTTGACATGGCGCGGCAGTGGATGGCCTGGCGAGTGTCGTTACCACTCCTCTACAAGCTTCGCCCCAGATACGACCTCGCGACGTTTACGTACGAAGGGTTCCTGGAAGAATTGCTGCACCGCTATCGCGCGCGTCACCGGTTCACCGAATAACCTCACGCACTTAACTACACTGAAACCACGCATGCGAAATTGACCGCGTCATTTCGGTCTGTTAGGCTTTTTAGTTTGTTAACAAGAGCAAAATCTAAACAAGGGAGCAGTAAGTAACAAATGTCTCGAGATGTTTTCATTTTGGGCGGCAAGCGAACTGCGATGGGCGAGTATGTTGGCGCGCTGAAGGATATTTCGGCAATTGATCTGGGAGCGATTGCCGCCAAAGGCGCGTTGGATGCAACGGGTGTGGCGCCGGAGGAAATCGATCACACCGTCATCGGTAACGCGCTTCAGACTTCAGGCGATGCCATCTACGGTGCGCGGCACGTAGCCCTTAAGGCCGGCGTGCCATTTGATCGTCCAGCGCTGACCGTCAACCGTTTGTGTGGTAGCGGAATTCAGTCGATTGTCTCAGGAGCGCAAATGATTCAGCTTGGTGAAGCGCAAACGGTGCTGGCCGGCGGTATTGAATCAATGTCGCAGGCCCCGCATGTTATTCGGGGCGCGCGCTCAGGATTCCCACTTGGCGGCGGCAAACTCGAAGACAGTTTGATGGTTGCCCTGCTCGATACCTACTGCAACACGCCGATGGCCGGAACCGCCGAAAACCTGGCGCGGAAGTTTGAGATTCCGCGCGAGGAACAGGATCAGTATGCCTTGCGTTCGCAGCAGGAAGCGAAACGAGCTCAGGATGCAGGTTACTTTGCCGAGGAGATCGTTCCGGTAGAAGTTACCTCGCGAAAGTCAACCGTTGTCTTCGATGTGGACGCTCACTTGCGACCAGAGACGACTATGGAAGGTCTGGCGAAGTTAAGACCGGCTTTCGCAAAGGACGGATTTGTCACGGCGGGGAACGCTTCGGGAATTGTCGACGGCGCCGCAGCTTTGGTTATTTGTAGCGAAGAGTTTTTGAAACTTCGCGACCAGAAGCCCATGGGTCGGATTGTTAGTTGGGCCTACGCGGGCGTTGAACCGGAAATTATGGGAATTGGACCGGTGCCGGCGACGCGTCAGGCTTTAGATAAGGCTGGTCTCAAACTTTCAGACATCGATCTGATTGAGGTTAATGAAGCTTTTGCCGCCCAGTATCTCGCGGTCGAGAAGGAGTTGGGTCTGGATCGTTCGCGAACGAACGTGAACGGTGGTGCAATTGCGTTGGGACATCCGCTTGGTGCAACTGGAACGAGGTTGGTTATCACTGTGCTGCATGAGCTACATCGAAGAGGTGGACGGTATGGACTTGCAACCGCGTGCATAGGCGGCGGCCAAGGAATAGCGATGATCGTTGAACGAGTTTAGAGTCTCGGCTCAGCGACGTTTTGTGTGTCGGTTCCCTTCGATTTCCTAAATTTCCGATTTTATCCAAAATCTCGGCTAAGCATTGTCATGAGGGAAGGCCCAATTGTGGGCTAAGTGTTGAAAAAGCGGCACTAAACCTTCCACTGTTTATCAGCCTTCATTCGGCATGCAGTTTGCGAAAAAGATTTGCGATGCAGCAAGTCCGAACCATCTTTCCAGTAACACAGCAGCAACAGTGCATTTACATAAACTTAACTTGTATTAGGCTTGCGCAGAGACTGGCTGGCGTGGTAGAAGTTCGCGTCTATAGTCAGGGTGACAGTCACTTCCCTTCAGGACATAAATTCAATTCGCACCCGATTTCAATTTCAAGGTTGCAACCTGCGCCCACACTGGTCGCGCAGACTCTTTCAACGTTATCTCATTCCTAAGGAGTTCCCCAGCATGTCGAAATTTGTGAAGCTCTCTTTCGTGCTCTCGTTTATTCTCGGGTTGAGTGCGATCGCCTTTGGACAGTCAACTGTGACTGGCGCCATTGGCGGCGTCGTTACCAACCCGAACAAAGAAGTCGTACCCAATGCTTCCGTGACGGTCCGAAACACCGAAACGAATAAAGAAGATACTGCGACGACTGACGACCAGGGTCGATTCAAAGTCGCGGGACTTCAGCCAGGAACATATGGTGTCACTATCAACGGCACGGGGTTCAGTCCTTACACCCAGGAGAAAGTGACGGTTGAGGTCGGCCGTGAAACAAATATCAACGCTGCGCTCTCGATTGGCCCAGTGTCTGGTGGTACGGTTGAGGTGACTTCGGAAGCTCCCGTCATCAACACCTCTCAGCAGGACTTTTCAAGCAACTTTAATCAGACCTCGATTAACGAACTGCCGATCAACGGCCGCCGTTGGTCTAACTTCGCCCTGCTCGCACCGGGTACGGTGCCGGATGGCAACTTCGGTCTGATAAGTTTCCGCGGCGTATCCGGTTTGCTGAATAACAGCACCGTTGATGGCGGCGATAATAATCAGGCGTTCTTCTCAGAAGAGAGGGGCCGTACGCGACTTAGCTACTCGACGAGTCAAGCCGCCGTTCGCGAGTTTCAGGTCAATACTTCCAACTATTCAGCTGAATATGGACGCGCGGCGGGTGGTGTTGTTAACGCTGTAACCAAGAGCGGCACGAATGAGTTTCACGGACAGTTGTTTTATTATCAACGCAACAACAAATGGGGTGCTCGCAACCCGCTTGCCTTTCAGTCCGTGCTCGTGAACGGAGTACCTGACCGCATCGGTATCAAGCCGGTAGACGTCCGCCACCAGTTTGGCGGCAATATTGGCGGTCCGATCGTCAAAGACAAAGCGTTCTTCTTCTTTAACTATGATCAGCAAAAACGAAACTTCCCCGGCCTCGGTATTTTCAGCACGCCCGGCTACCTTACAACGGTCAACAGGTGTACTTCAGCTGTCGCGACCGGTTGCACCACTGCCCTTTTCAACGCCTCGTTGCTAAATCCGTCGCGAGGTCTGACTGGTGCGCAGGTTGATGCCGGTATCGCTTTCCTTAACAGTTTGACGGGCTCAGTGGCTCGTCGCGGCGATCAGAAAATTTTCTTCCCGAAAGTCGACTGGAATATCACTCAGAACCACACGCTTACTGGTAGTTACAATCGCGTCCGATGGTTCTCTCCGGCCGGTGTGCAGACGCAGGCAACCAACACCCGAGGCCGCGCCAGTTTCGGCGATGATGGCGTCCAGATTGATGCATTCAATCTGCGTTTAGCCTCGACGATATCTCCTACGTTGCTCAACGAAGCGCGCTTCCAATGGGCTCGCGATAACGAATTTCAAGTCAGCCAGCCACCCTTGCCTGGTGAGCCGACCACTGGCCTCAACGGAAGATCTCCAGACGTTTTTCTGACTAATGGTATCGAGTTTGGTAAACCGACGTTCCTTGAACGCGCTGCCTTCCCGGATGAAAGACGTTGGCAGTTTGCTGATACCGTCACACTCAGCGCCGGAAACCACACTGTCAAGTTCGGCGGCGACATCAATTATGTTAAGGATCTGCAGATCAACCTTTTCCAGGAGGGCGGTGCCTACAGTTACTCAAACATCAACGATTTCATTGTTGATTATACCAATTGGACCTCGGCTGGTGCGTTGAGGACAGCGGCAAAAGTTTGTGCAACCAGTACCCGCCTTTCCGGGAAGTGTTACACCAGCAATTACAATCAGGGATTTGGTCCGAACGCATTTGAATTTGCCACCACCGACCTTGCGTACTTCCTCCAGGATGACTGGCGCGTTACTCCTCGGTTCACGCTGAACCTCGGTGTCCGTTGGGAGTATCAAAGGTTGCCGGAGCCATTCCTGGTAGGATCGCTGCCGCAAACCGCAAACATGCCGGATGATCGGAACAACCTGGGACCGCGTATCGGCTTTGCCTTCGACATCAACGGAGATGGCAAGACCAGTTTGCGTGGCGGATACGGTATCTATTACGGACGTATCATCAATTCAACTATTCTGAATGCACTGACCAATACCGGAAATCCCGCAGGTCAGGTACAGGTGTCGTTACAGGCAACTAACTCATCGGCCCCGATATTCCCGAACGTATTGGCTACTCCACCGCCGGGATCGGCAGCGATTCAATACTTCGGCAACGGGTTTTCCAATCCGATGATTCACCAGTTGGATGTGGTGATCGAACGCGAGATAGCGCGCAATACTGTTGTCTCCGCCTCCTACCTCGCGAGCTTTGGAAAGTCTTTGCCTAACTTCGTGGATGTCAACCTGAATGCGCCTACCAGCACGAGGCAATTTTCGATCGTCGGTGGTCCTTTTAACGGCCAGATTTGGACCCTGCCTTATTTTTCTGGTAGCAGACCGAACACGGCGTTTGGAGCCATCACGGAGATTCGGAGCAACGTCGAATCGAAGTACCACGCCCTCGTCCTGCAGGCCAATCGTCGTTTGACTAATGGCTTGCAATTCCAGACGAGCTGGACATACTCCCGCTCGCAGGACAATGGACAAGGTTCGCAAACCTTTACCACGACTAACGCCCCGTTTAATGCCTTCGATCAGCAAGCTGAAACGAGCCTTTCAAGCTTTGATAGACGGCATAAGTTTGTAGCAAGTCTGGTTTACAACACGCACTTCTTCGAGGGCGGCAACAATAAAACGGGCCATATGATCCTGGATGGTTGGACCATTGCACCCATTTTCAATTTGCTGTCGGGCCCGCGGTTGACTGGAACTGTTTCAGGCAACGCAAACGCTCTGTTTGGACTTGTTGGTGGAAATCAAGCCGGCGGTCTTAACGGCTCAAATGGTTCGACGCGCTTTGCCCTTGTGCCGCGCAACTTTTTCAAAGCACCGCGGATTGTTAACGCAGACCTGCGCGTTTCCCGCCGCTTCCATCTTAAGGAGAGCATGAAACTTGAGCTATTGGCTGAAGGCTTCAACGTCTTCAACCGCACCCAGGTGAGCGGTGTTAACAGCAGCATCTATACCGCGTCCGTGAGCGGTACAACGGCAATCTTGACTTACAACCCCCAGTTTCTAACAGTCAATGAAGCGAGTGCCACGCTATTCCGCGAACGACAGATACAGTTCGCGGCTCGCTTTGAGTTCTAAAGTAAGGCGACAAACACAACCAAATCGGGCGTGTTCCTAACCAGGAACACGCCCGAATTGTTTACCGCTTCTCAGTTTTTTGAGCGAACCCCTCTCCAAATTTGCTACTATCTCTGGCGGCCGCTTCCAGCGGCACCGTTTAGCCTCTCGCCTGGCCTTTTCCGGAATCTAATGCAAACGCAAGACTCGAATAGCCTGCTGCAAGATTTGTCCGACGACTCTTCGCTCGTGAGTCAGGAAACGGAAGGAAGTCTGCTTAAAGCAGCCTTTGCGACCTTGCCTGACGCGGTGTACGTGTTTGGCAGTGACCGTCGCCTGGTTAGAGCTAACGACGCGGCCGCTCGGTTACAAGGTGGCGAGCCTTTGAAAGGAACCGCCTGCTGCGAAATGTTCTGGCACGTTGAAGGCGCGGATGCCTGTATCGTCGATCGTGCTTTGCGGACTCTGGAGAGGGTGGAAGTCGAAATCCAGGCTGACTCGGAAAGCAAGAACTCAATCTCCATAATTGTTGAGCCCCTAACAACTGACGATTTTCAGCCGACAGCTCTCGTGATCGCACGAGATATATCGGATCTTCGTCGGGCCGAGGCGGAAGCAATCGGCCACAAATCATTTCTCGCAAATATTGCGGATCGTACTCTCGACGAGATCTATGCGTTGGACGGTGCCGGCCGGATCACCTGGATGAATGAGCGTGCCCAGACCTACACCCCAGCGACGTTGGCTGGCGGCAGTTTTCTGGACCTTGTTTCTTCAGACTCCAGGGAACTCACTGAAGAGAATTTGCGGCACACCCTGAAGGGTGATGATACCGAGCATGAAGTTCGCATTAGCGCCCTCGATGGATCCATTCGTCACACCGAGGCTCACACCTCTCCCCTTTGGAAAAACGGAGAAATTGTTGGCGCGTTGGTTTTCCTGCGCGATGTTACTGACCGCAAGCGCGAACACGAGTTGATGGCGCAGTCTGACAAACTTCGTGCGGTTGGCGAGCTAGCCGCAGGCGTTGCCCACAATCTGAACAACTCGCTGACTGTAATTCAGGGCCGCGCCCAGTTGTTGCTCAGAAATGCTACCGATGACGTGTCATCCAGGAGTTTGCAGGTAATCACCAACGCGGTAGAAGACGGCACCAAGACGTTGCGCCGCATACTTGAGTTTGCGCGCCGCAACTCCGCGAGTGAGTTTGCGCCGGTTGAGTTGAATTACCTCATCACTTCCAGCATCGATATCGCCCGGCCGAAGTGGCAGAGCAAATCGCGCCAGAACACGATTGAAGTCAGGGTTGAAGGAACCGGGTCAATCTATGTGATGGGCGAACAGGCTGAGCTGCGCGAAGTAGTGCTCAATCTGATTTTCAACGCCGTCGATGCAATGCCTGACGGTGGTGTGATGGAAATCGGAGCACGCGCCGAAATTGAAAGCGGATGCTTCTGGGTAGCCGATACCGGCTGCGGCATGCCGGCCGAAACTGCGTCGAGAATCTTCGAACCATTTTTCACCACCAAGGGAAAACTCGGAAGTGGACTTGGCCTTTCTGCCTCTCACGGCATCATCACGCGTCACCAAGGCGAGATCCTGGTTGTCAGCGAACCGGGCGAGGGCACTCGCTTTGAAGTCCGGCTTCCCATCTGCGACAAGAATGACAGATTCGTAAAGAACGAAGATATCGGCGAATCAATTCGCAAATAGTTCGTACGACAGGTGAGCGCTCGCTCCGCTGCAGTCCCGAACACTCCATTAAGCACTCGGGCTTAAGACTCCCGAAGTCGTAAGCCCTTTTTTGTGCAACCGACGATGGATATTAAGTGACTACTCTGCGCGAACATGTTGGCCACCTAACGCCTCCAGGAGCTCCTCGAGTTTGTCCGATTCCTCGTCCGACTTCGCTTCAACTCCCAGCAGAATGCCGCCGCTGCGTAGTCCCGATTCATAAACCTTGGCGCGATATTCGGGTATGCCTGCGCCGATGAGAGCCCCGATAACGCCTCCCGTCGCTGCACCCGCGCCGGCTCCCGCGAGAGCCGCCACTATTGGACCGGCGATGACCAGATTTATTCCCGGTAGAACAATCGTGCTTCCGACCGCAACGATCGTAGCTAGCGCGGCCCCAACGACACCGCCCAATGCGCCGCCAACGCCGGCGCCGTCGGCTGCATGGGTTCGCGCTTGCAGCGCAAACTCCTTGCTTCTGGTTGCGTCAGACATCAACACGCTGATGTCATCGCGCGTATACCCGCGCTTCAGGATGGCGTCTACCGCCGCCTCCGCTGCCAAACGATTCTTAAAAAGACCTGTGATTAGTTTTGGCTTCGCCATAGAATTCATCCTCCTTCACGTTTCAATCAGCAAACTTCTCCGCTGGATACAACGGCAACAGTTGTGCCGATCCTCACTCGATTGATTTAGCCGTGGTTTGTCCGAAAAGGGATGTTTGTGCCTAGCTGGTAAGCAAACACAGATCGCTAACTCTGTTTGGGTTTGGTACGCGGATGGCGAAGCCGTCTAATCTTTGGTAAACGGTGGAATAGCTTAGCCGCCTAATGCGAGTTTAGTCTGGATGCCCAACGATTTCTTGTGTACATTCGGTCTGCCTAAGAAGTTCAAGCTTGTTTTGGTTCCCAATTTCCACGTTGAGAATTCTTCAGATAAGTTCAGCGCAGTCTCTTGGCGGAGGCGAGCGGCATCTTGCGGATCTAGCCAATGGCCTCGCTCGTCGGGGACACGAGGTCTACGTTGCGCTGCGACCAAACTCGCCATTGAGACAAGAGCTGAATGGGCTGTCAAACGAACGTATAGTTAAGCTGCCATTGCGGAACTCACTGGACGCAAAGAGCGCTCAAGATCTTTCGCGCCTCGTGCGCAGAAACAGGATTGAGATCGTGCACGCGCACATGGCCCGCGACTATCCGCTCGCCGCCTATGCTGCTCGCAGGAACCCCGACTCGAGATTAATAATTACCCGTCACGTGCTGTTCCCTTTGGGGCGGCTGCATCGGATTACTCTTTCTCGCGCAGCGCGAATAATAGCTGTTTCGCATGCGGTCGCGTCTCGGATTGAAGCCGATGCAATTGTTCCTGCGAAAAAAATCAGTGTCGTCCTAAACGGAATCGATACGGCCAGATTTGCAAAAGCGAAAGTGGAATTTGATCGGCGGCAGTTTTTGGATCTTTGGAAACTACCGGCGGACAGCTTGCTGGTAGGAACCGTAGGAGAGTTAACCCCGCTCAAGGGACAGGAGGAAATCCTCCGCGCTGCTTCGCAAATACTGAAGCAACTTCCCCAAACCCGCTTCATCATAGCGGGCATTGATCATTCACGCGGAAACCAGCATCGGACGCGACTTGAACAATTGATACAAGAACTAAACCTGGCAGCCCACGTCAGCCTCGTTGGCTGGTTGGACGACTTAGCACAACTCTATTGCGCCGTGGACGTGTTCGTTTCCGCATCGCACACAGAATCCTTTGGACTGGCAATCGCCGAAGCGATGGCCAGCGGCACGGCTGTTGTCGCCACTGAAACTGAGGGTGCGCGCGAATTAATGAAGAATGATGAAACCGGCCTTCTGGTTCCAATCGGTGACGTCGACAAATTAGCAGAGTCGAGTTTGCGATTGCTGAGAGATGACGACGAGAGGGCCCGCCTGGGTGCATCCGCTCAGCAATACGCTTTGGCAAACTTCAATCTTGAGCGAATGATTGATGAAACGGAGGCGATATACCGGGCCGAACTGGAGAAGGCTTAACTTTTAGGCGGGAATTGGGCCGTTTCAGCCTTGCGGTCGGGTTTCACCGGGGGTTGGCTGGCCGAGAAGCCGCAGCATGTCGGGCTTATCCTTAACCAGCAAATACACAACGCTCCGCAGTCGACTAACATCAGTTTCGATTTGACCTATCCGCGTATCCACTCTTCTGTCCATCGAATCGAGGCGAATGTGGACCCGCTCGAATTCGCCATGCATCGTGGTTTCTAGTCGCCCCAGATCAGCTCTAGTCGCCAGCTGATCGCGCAGATGGTATTCGAGCTCAGCGAGATCCTGTTTAGTTGCCATCTGCGTTTTCACACCGGCGAGATCATCTTTCATCAAAGCGAGCTCACCTTTCGTCGCCATTTGATCTCTAACAGCCGCGATTTCGTCTCGAACGTTAGCCAGATCAACCTTCGTTACCATTTGCTCGCTTATCGTATCTACACGTTGGCGCAGGCCCTCAACAGTGTTGGCGATGAAGCTAATGAGTTTGTCGTTTTCGGACATGGACGAATCGTAGCACGGTGTCATTTCTAATCTCCTATCGGCGGCGGAACCCTACTCCTTCGTCTCACTGCAAGAGTTCTGGCACACCCCAAGCAGCCACCAGGTCTCGCATCGCACTAGAGCTGATCAATCTTTGCCGCGAGTATGAAATCACTTTCCGTTAGGCCGTCAATCTTGTGTGTCCAGATAGTGATTTCGGCTCGGCCCCACCCATAACAAATGTCCGGATGATGTCCTTGCTCTTCAGCAAGCTCGCCCACTCGATTCACAAACAACTGCGCGGCCTTGAAACCCTCAAACTTATATAGCTTCCGCAAGTGATGCTCAGCGACAACTTCCCAGCCGTCAAGTTGTGACTGCAGCTTTGTAATCTCCTCCCCTGCCAACGGCGGTACGCCACCGCGACAGGGAACGCACTGACGTCCTGCAAGCTCATTCATGTTGTTTGCCTCTCAGAAAATGCCTTCTTCAATATTGCAATCTGCCCGGCATGGTAAAGGCTGTGCTGAATCACCCCGTGAAGCGTTACGTAGGTTGAGCTCATACCTTCAACAATGGGTTGGTCAAGCCGTGAGTCATCGAGAAGCAGAATGGCGCTACTCAACTCATCATGAGCTTGCTTCAAAGTTTCCCTGGCTTGTTCCCATGCCCGCTCGTCCGAGTCTATGACCGCCGGAAAATCCTCCGCGTCGGTCAGCTGAGCGCGGTCGCCGTGCAATCTTCGCGAAGCAGCGCGCATCCAGGCAGCAATGTGAAGTACGAGCTCCCAGATGCTATGTCCACTAGCGATCGGGTGTGCCGCAGCCTGTTGTGCGGTAACTCCCTCGAGAATTTCCATGACTGCCGGCCCATGCCACGCTTCGCCCACAAAGGCTCGCTTCAGTTGATCTACTATTCTCTCGGTTTCTGTCATCATCGACTCTTATTCGTCTGTGGAGTTTTCCGATCCCGCTAACGCAGCCAGTTCTTCTCTCAAATTTTCCCGCTCCATGTAGAGTTTCGCCAGCGGGCCCGTGAGCGCGAGATTTTCGTCCTGTGCAGGATCGAAGCCACGGACACGCATCTCGCTGCGCAGCCGCGCGTCCAGGACGCGCAGTTTTTCCTCAAGTTCTGTTTGCGCCGACTCCAAAGATGCGCTTTCCGGATTGGGCATGCTGCAACATTCTACACTCACTTTGCTTCACAGGCGCGTCGTCAAGCAGCCTCCAGTTCGCGATTCTTGAGAGGCACTAAGTTCTGATTTCCCGGCTTGCTAAGACGACGCGGGAACGGCTAGTCTTTACGGCTAAGCTCCACAAAATAAAAGCGCTCGACAAATAATGCGCAGGCGAAATTCTGCCGATAGGGCAATAGTTGTTGGCGTCTGTGCAGGAGGAATTCGTGGCGGTCATTCGTCCTTTTAGTGGTTTGCGTCCCGATTCTAACCGGGCCAGCGACGTAGCAAGTGTTCCTTATGACGTCGTCAATACTGACGAAGCGCGCGCGCTGGCGGCGGATAATCCCCTGAGTTTCCTGCATGTGTCGCGTCCAGAAATCGACATGCCGGAGGGCATCGACACACACAGCGATCCAGTTTATCGCCGAGCGTTGGCAAACTTTGAGAAACTCATCAAGGAGTGTCCACTGATCAGTGAGAAGGTCCCCAGCCTTTATCTGTATCGCTTGATGATGGGAGAACACGAACAGATTGGCGTAGTTGCCTGTTGCTCGGTAGATGAGTATGACCAGGACTTAATTCGTAAACACGAACGCACCCGCCGCGACAAAGAGGACGATCGCACGCAGCACATGATGGCGTTGCGCGCGCAGACTGGACCGGTGTTCCTTACCTACAGAGCCAGCCGGGATATTGACACGATGGTGATGGAAACGACGATGACGAATGCCATTTTCGATTTCACGGCGGAGGATGGTGTTCAGCATACAGTTTGGCATGTGCCCGACGCCGTGCGCTTTGTTCACGCGTTTCGCGAGATTCCGTTCCTCTACATCGCCGATGGTCACCATCGTGCCGCAAGTTCGGCCCGAGCGCGCGCCGAACTTAGAGAACAGAGCTTCGGACATACTGGCGACGAAGAATACAACTTCTTCCTCGCAGTCATCTTTCCGGATGATCAGGTGCAGATACTCGCTTACAACCGTGCCGTGCGTGATTTGAATGGCTTATCGAAGGACGAATTTCTTAAAGCTCTCGAAAACCGTTTTGACATCACGGCTGGTGGTGGAGGAACTCCGGGGTCCCGGAGACAATTCGGAATGTACCTTGAAGGCCAGTGGTATGCACTAGCTTTGCGTTCGGGCGTTACCTCGCCGCAAGGGACTGTTGCTTCGCTGGATGTGAGTATTCTCCAGGATTTGGTGCTTGATCCCATCCTGGGCATCAAAGATGTCCGCACCGACAAACGGATCGACTTCATTGGCGGCGTGCGCGGCAGCGAGGAATTGAGGCGGCTTGTTGATCAGGGAAAGGCAGCGGTAGCTTTCTCGCTGTACCCCACAACCATGGAAGACCTATTGCGCGTTTCTGATGCCGGCGAGATCATGCCGCCGAAGTCAACCTGGTTTGAGCCGAAGCTGCGCGACGGGCTGTTGATTCATAAGATCTGAACTTAGTCCGAAGTCCAACGTCCAAAGTCTAAAGTCAGGAATGACTAGCAGGACGTTGGACATTGGACATTGGACTTTGGACATTGGACATTGGACTAAGTATGCGCGTTCTAATCGCTGACAAGTTTGAACAATCCGGCCGCGATGGTTTACAGGCCATCGGCTGCGACGTTTCTTTCCAACCGGATCTCAAAGACGATGCTTTGACCGAGGCGATCCGCCGGCAAGCGCCAGACGTCCTGGTCGTGCGCGGCACCAAAGTAAGCGAGCCAATGCTGGCGGCGGGTCAGATCAAGTTGGTAGTGCGAGCCGGCGCTGGTTTCAACACCATCGACGTTGGCGCAGCCTCGCGGCGAGGCATTTACGTTTCAAACTGTCCCGGCAAGAATTCGATAGCGGTCGCCGAGCTCGCCTTTGCGTTGATACTCGCCCTTGACCGGCGGATTGCGGACAACGTAATCGCATTGCGCCAGGGAGAATGGAACAAAAAAGAGTTTTCCAAAGCGCGCGGGCTCTTTGGTAGAACGCTTGGTCTTGTCGGCGTTGGCAAGATCGGCGGAGAAATGATTCCGCGCGCGCAGGCTTTTGGGATGCGCGTAGTTGCCTGGAGTCGCAGTTTGACTCCTGAGCGTGCCGCCGAACTTGGAGTCGAATACAAAGCATCGCCCGCAGATGTAGCACGCGATTCGGATATCGTTAGCGTGCATGTGGCCCTGAATGCCGATACCAAAGCACTCCTCGAAACCAACTTCTTCGCCGCGATGAAGGAGAGGGCTTACTTCATTAACACCGCGCGCGGTGAGGTAGTGGATCAGGGGGCATTGATTGCGGCGATGAAGTCACGCGGCATTCGCGCCGGACTCGATGTCTTTGCCGGAGAGCCGACTTCAGCGACCGCCCCGTTCACGGACGAGATTGCAAAGGAAGCGAATCTCTACGGCACACATCACATCGGCGCTTCAACCGATCAAGCGCAAGAGGCGATTGCTGCGGAGACGGTGAGGATCGTGCGCGAGTTTAAGGAAACAGGAAATGTTCCTAACGTTGTAAACCTGGCCAGGCAAACTCCAGCTACGCACCGGCTGGTAGTGCGTCATTTGGATCGCCCCGGCGTGTTGGCGGCGGTGCTCGATGCGATCAAGAGCGAGCACATCAATGTTCAGGAGATGGAGAACATCGTTTTCGAAGGGGCGGAAGCTGCGGTCGCTCGGATCAACCTCGATAAGGCGCCTTCTCAAGCTATATTGGACGGCGTGCGTGCCGGCAATGCAGACGTCATTGAGTTAAGCGTTTTGGAGATTGGCTAACCCGTTAGTAGTATCGCGGTGCTGAGACCAGAGCTGTGTTCGATGCCTGCGAAGCGGAGAGCACACGGAATCCCTCCCGTTGATAACGTGATGTTTGACGCGCATCAGTTCCCTGTGCGCTTCATGATGTAAACTATGAACACAACCCTCATCACCGGCGCATCAAGCGGTATTGGCGAAGTCTTTGCCCGCAAGCTAGCCGCGCGTGGTCGCAATGTATTCCTGGTCGCGCGCTCCGAAGAAAAGCTCATTACGCTGTGCAATGAACTAGGTCGTTCCAACAGCATTCGCGCGCAATACGTGGCGCTTGATCTCAGCAAGCCCGAATCAGCCGCGCTCTTGTTTGAAGAATCGACGAAACGGGGCTTAGAAGTCGATATGCTGATTAATAACGCCGGGTTTGGTTCGATGAGTGAGTTTGCCAGTCTCGATCTCTCGCGCGAGTTGAACATGATCGATCTCAACATCAAGTCGCTGGTGGAACTGACGCACCTCTTTCTGCAACCCATGATCGTTCGTAAACAGGGGGCGATAATCAACGTGGCTTCGACCGCAGGGTTTCAGCCGGTGCCTTTCATGGCAACCTACGCCGCCACTAAAGCCTTTGTGCTTTCATTTTCAGAAGCCCTCTGGGAAGAGAATCGACCCTACGGGATTAAAGTGATGGCGCTATGTCCCGGTGTTACCGATACGAATTTCTTTGAAGCAGCCCGCGGTCATAAACCGCCGGCGCGTGTTTCGCAAACGCCTGAAGAAGTAGTGGACACGGCGCTGCGAGGTCTGGCACGGGGAAAAAGCCACGTCATCTCCGGCTGGACAAATTTTCTAATGACGCAGAGTGAACGTTTCGTGCCGCGATCGTTAATCACGCGCCTCGCGGGCCGCATGATGCGTTCGCAACAGAAAGAAGGTAAATAGTGAATAGTAAATCGTAAATAGTAGAACACGAACTCTCAGAGCGTCGTCCCAAAATTCTGAGCCGCTGCGCGAAGTCAAAAACTATTTACGATTTACCATTTACTGCCTCGGCGATTCACTATTTACGGGAGTTAACAATGACGGAACGAATACACAACTTCAGTGCTGGCCCGGCGGTGCTTCCGGTTCCCGTGATAGAGGAAGCCCAGCGCGATATGTTGAGCCTACCCGGCGTTGGCATGTCGGTGATGGAAATCAGCCACCGCTCAAAAACGTTTGACCAGATTTTCAACCGCGCCGAGACTGGCCTTAGACAACTGCTCGGAATTCCAGATAACTATCACGTGCTGTTTCTGCAGGGCGGGGCGAGCCTCCAATTCTCAATGATCCCGATGAACTTTCTGCCGGCGGACGGTAGTGCGGATTACGTCATAACCGGGAGTTGGGGAAAGAAAGCGTTGAAAGAAGCCAAGCGCGCTGGCGCCACCAATGTGGCAGCCAATATGGCGGACGGCGGTTTCACGCGCGTTCCCGG
Organism: Pyrinomonadaceae bacterium; assembly: GCA_050747225.1. GTDB lineage: Bacteria > Acidobacteriota > Blastocatellia > Pyrinomonadales > Pyrinomonadaceae > PSRF01. The sequence goes on along the minus strand of JBOGOP010000007.1, from coordinate 27,925 downwards.
CAACGATGAACTCAAACTGGATCCTAAGGCTGCCTACGTACACCTAACAACAAACGAAACGATCGAAGGAGTTGAATGGAAACAGGAACCGGACGTAGGCGACGTTCCACTTATTGCCGACGCGTCGTCTGACATTCTGTCGCATCCAATTCCTGTGGAGAAATACGCACTGATCTATGCCGGCGCACAGAAGAATATGGGACCGAGCGGCGTTACACTCGTGATCGTCCGCGACGATCTGTTGCAGCGGATACCAGACGGACTCCACACAATGCTCGACTATCGCACCCACGTTGAGAACAAGTCTCTTTACAACACTCCGAACACCTGGGGCATTTACATCATCAGCCTGGTCTGCAAATGGTTAACCGAAAAAGGCGGACTGACGGCGATGCATCGCGAGAATGAAAAGAAGGCGCAGCTTATCTACGACGCCATCGACTCGACCGACTTTTATCGCGGGCACGCCGATCACGATTCGCGTTCAATTATGAATGTAACCTTCCGCCTTCCCTCGGAAGAACTCGAGAAGAAGTTTACTGCGGAAGCAACGGCGCGGGGCCTGGATGGATTGAAAGGGCATCGGTCGGTAGGTGGCATTCGCGCTTCTATCTATAACGCGTTTCCGCTCGCAGGTGTCGCAGCGCTGGTTGAGTTCATGAAGGAATTTGAAAGCAAAAACGGATAGTCTGCTGACAGAACTCCTTGTTGCACGCTTTTCATCTCAGACACTCACACGAAAGGAGAATCTCTTCGGCTGTAAAGGCGTCTTGGTGTGCTTTCCGTTTACAATGTGGCCAATGTCTTCCGCTGACCAGAAAGTTCTTACGACCTCTCCCGAGAGTGAGACAATCTCACTCGAGGTCACTGAAGCCGATGCCGGTGCTCGGCTTGATGCTTACCTGGCACAAAACATCGACGGTTGGAGCCGAGCGCGCCTGCAACGTCTTATTGAATCGGGCGACGTATTAGTAAACAGCAAAGTTGCCAAGGCATCTCACAAAGTATCTGCCAACGACGAAATTGAAGTTGAACTAGCGCTTCCGCCGGAAAGTAAGTTTACTCCCGAAAACATTCCGCTCGAAATAGTCTTTGAAGACGATCACGTGATCGTGATCAATAAGCCGGCCGGGCTGGTGGTTCACCCCGCGGCGGGAATAAATTCCGGCACGCTGGCTAATGCGTTGGCCTATCATTTTCAACACCTTTCAAATGCCGAGTCCATTCGTCCTGGGATCGTGCATCGCCTGGACAAAGATACTTCAGGGCTTCTGGTCGCAGCCAAAACCGAGAGAGCCCATGAAAGCCTTGGTGATCAGTTTCGTGCTCGCGAAGTCTTCAAGAGCTATATCGCTTTGGTCTATGGCGTGGTCAAACAGGAAAGCGGGCGCATCGAACAACCCATTGCACGTGACCCTCGCAATCGAACCCGCATGGCAATCGTGCCTGGCGGCCGTGGGGCTCTGTCGCTATACAAGGTGCGACGCAGTTACGATACATTTACGCTGCTTGATGTTGAGCTGAAGACCGGACGAACTCACCAGATTAGGGTTCATTTGGCTTGGCTAAAGCATCCGGTGGTTGCTGACGAGCTTTATGGCGGCGGGCGCGAAAATAGTATTCGGGATGTTCAACTACGCGCGCGGATCCGCAAACTGAAGCGACAATTTCTTCATGCGGAACAGTTAGGCTTTCGGCACCCTCAGACCGGCGAGCCACTGAAATTCGTCGCGCCCTTGCCTGTAGAGCTGACTCAGTTTCTGGAGTCACTTGAACGCGCTGAAAGTTGACAGACTTCCCCCTTGTGCTGACTCAATGGCAGATTTGGTTTGTTCGCAGATGTATGGTCTTATAATCTCTAAGTAGTAACGAGCGCTTGCGGAGACGGTGAAAGGGCAACGGAGCCGCGTCGATAGGGCATCAAAGCGCAGTCTCCCGCAGGTGAAATACGATAAATAATCCGATTAACCTTGCATGAAACTTAATTTCCCCACTCTTTTGCCACGGCTATTGTTGTTGCCTGCTTTGATAGCCACAGCCGCGGTTGTCCAGGCACAACAGGCAAAGCCGAGTCCCACTCCGCCAAACGCCGGTGATCCGACCGAACAGTCGGAAACAATATTCATCCGACGCGTTCGGTTGCCTATAACTGTCGTGGATAAGAAGGGACAGTTCGTTCCTGGGCTCACTAAAAGTGATTTCCTAATTCTTGAGGATAAAGTTCCACAAGAGATTGAGACTTTCTCCGACGATCTTGGTCAGTCTTTGCCCGTGTTTGTGGCCGTGTTAATGGACACGTCTCCTTCAACCGCAGGAAAGCTCAAGTTTGAACAAGAGTCTGCGATGAACTTCATCTACACCGTAACTCGCGCGCGCAAGGACCAGGTTCTTTTTGCCACGTTTGACCATGAAATAAATTTGCGCCAGGACTTTACTAACAAACAGGATCTTCTGGATCGCGCAGTGTCGGCTGTGAAGCAGACGGGAACTCAGACGGCGCTCTACGATGCTATTTGGCAATTCTGCGATGAGAAGTTAAGAACAGCTGCCGGCCGACGTGTGATGGTCGTTATTACTGATGGCGAAGACACCTTCAGCCATGCGGACATTCGTGACGCCATTAGTATTGCCCAGCGCACCGAGACCACGATTTTCACCATCTCAACAAAGGCTGGATTCATTTCTACCGTCCCTGGCGTAGAAGCCGGTACGGTGAAGGATAAGAAGGACCGTGACCTGGCGACCTTGGCAGAGGAGACTGGTGGAGTAGCGTTTTTTACTGGCGACATGCTTTCCCTCGAGCGCGCCTTCAACAAGATTTCGAAGGAGCTGCGCGCTCAGTACCTGGTTACTTACAAGCCCATCAACGATCGCTACGATGGCAACTTCCGTAAGATTGACGTAAAACTTGCTGAGGGCCGAAAAGACTTAAAAGTAAGAACGAAGAATGGGTACACCGCAATCGCGGATAGCGTCAGGCCGTAACATGTCGAACAAAACAACAAGGAAATTGATGTTGGTAGGTCCTTTAGTTGTCCTGCTGGTGGCCGGTGCTACGGTGCCGACCAGGATGTTCGCGCAAACGGACGTGACTGAAAAATCCCGAACACGACGCGTAACTGATTCTGCATCACCCACTCCGTCTCCGACTCCAACTGCGACGGTTGCCCCAAAGGACGAGCCGCAAGACTCCGACGACGTTGTTCGTGTCGAAACTAACCTGACCAGTATTTTCTTTACCGCTGCAGATAGCAGCAAACGCTTCATTAACAACCTGACGAAAGAAGATATCCGCATACTCGAAGATGGTCAGCCACAGGAAATCTTCACTTTTCAACAAAACCTTGAGCTTCCACTTTCTATTGCGATTCTGATTGATACCAGCCGTTCGGAAGAACGCACTCTACCTGATGAGAAAGCCGCCGCGCGCGCTTTCGTCGAAGCAGTGATGCGTCCTGATAAAGACGAAGCAGCGATTGTTTCGTTTACGGGCGAGGTTACGCTTGAACAGGGGTTCACCGGAAGTTTGGATCGGCTGCGGCGGGCAATTGATCGCGTTGAGTTCGTCCCACCTTCCGGCTATATCGGTGGAGGCGTGGTCGTGGGTGGAACTCCGCCGATATCGGACAACAACCAAATGCTCGCCGGGTCTACGGCAATCTGGGATGCGGTGTGGGCGTCTTCCAACGACCTTCTGGCGGTCTCGGCCGACAACACTCGCCGTACAATTATCCTGCTCACCGACGGTGAGAACACAAGCGGTCAAATGAAGATGCATGAGGCGATTGAACGCGCTCAAAAGGCGGACGCCCTGATCTATGCGATCGGGATCGGTGACAGTTATCAGGGCGGCGTTGACGAGGGATCGCTCCGAAAAATTACCGAGCAGACAGGAGGCCGAGCCTACTTTCCACACAACGAACGCGAGTTAAGAAGTGCCTTTGCTCAGATCCAGCGTGACCTTCGCGAGCAATATCTGGTGGCCTACTCCCCTTCAAATAAAGCCCGTGATGGGTCCTATCGTCGCATTCAGATCGAGATTGTGAGCCCGGAGCTGCGACCTCAGAAACTCAAACTCAATTATCGTCCAGGCTATTTCGCCAAGACCGCTGACTCGGAATTGCCAGCCAGGCGGCGTTCCTCCCCGTAGCCAAAAGCAAAAAAGATAGCTATTTGCTGGGAAATCGACCGTTTCCCGGGGATCTTATTCGATGACAAACAGCCACCAACTTTGTTATACTCACCAGGCGGTTTGCTGGATCTGGCTCAACTGAATTTCCCTGCAAAGTCTCTGAAACGAAGAGGCAAAGGCTTCAAGCAGTTTCCCTTGCTTAAATTGCTGGCGGCTTTTCGCCTCAACCCACCCCGCTTTTACAGGACAGTCACGTTACGACTACCAATGATCAAGGCTTCCCCCGAAAAATGCCGAGTGCTGATCGTTGATGACGATCAGAAGCTCTGCGCTCTCCTCAATGAAATTATTGAGAATGAGGGTTACGAAGTGGCGACGGCCGCCGATGGAGGCAGCGCCCGGGACCTCGTGTTGTCATTTGAACCCGACGTCGTAATTAGCGATGTGGTGATGCCTGTCCTTGACGGTATTGAACTCTGTCGCGTGATTAAGAAGGATCCTCGAACGGCTGATATTCCCGTTATCCTGATAAGTGGCCTTCGTAACGCTGTGGAAGACAGTCTTCTGGGTTTGACTGCTGGAGCCGACGACTATCTCCCGGTTCCGTTTCGCAATGAAGAGTTGTTGGTCAAGGTTGCCAGGCTGGCGGAGCGCCGTCGGGTGGAGAGGCATTACCGAGAGATAGTCGAAGATGCCGCTGACATCATTTACACGCGCGACATGGACGGGTATATCACGAGTATCAACGCAGCCGGCGCCAGGTTTTTCAACAAACCTTCCGAGCAGATCGTTGGTGGCTATCTCGGCAACTTGATCGGTGACCAGGCGGCGGCGCGAGACATAGAAGAGACGCGAAAAGCCGCTTCAGATTCACCCTTTAGATCAACTTATCACCTGAAGGACGCCGAAGAGAACGGGAGGTATCTGGAGGGGGTGATAACGATCGAGCGCGATCGCCAGGGACGTGCCACCGGGATCCGCGGGGTCGTCCGTGATATTACCGAGCAGAAGCTAGCTGAAGAAGCGCTAAGAGAGAGCGAGGAACGCTATCGGCGTCTGGTTGAACTTTCACCAGAGGCCATTGTTGTCCACAGTGAAGGAAAATTTGTTTACGTCAACCCTGCGGCAGAACGCCTTTGGGGAGCATCAGGTCCGGAAGAATTGATCGGACGAAACATTCTGGATGTGGTTCATCCTGACTTCCATGACATCGTTGAACGAAGTGTTCGCGATATAGCGGACCTGAGTTCTTCTACGGCCCTTCATGAACAGAAGCACTTAAAGCTGAATGGCGAAGTCATTGACGTAGAGGTTGCCGGCATACCCTTTCTTTTTCGCGGGCAGCCTGCGGTTCAGGCTGTGATTCGCGACGTCACCGAGCGCCGCCGCGGTCGTGAGGCCCTGCGCCAGACGGAAGCCCGACTGCGCACGGTGGTTGGCAGCGTCTCGCTCATGATATTCGCCCTCGACGAGAATGGGATCTTTACTTTGTCGGAAGGCGAAGGATTGAAGGCGCTTGGCTTGAAATCCGGCGAAGTGGTTGGGCAATCGGCTTTTGATATCTATCGTGACAATCCGCAGGTTCTTGAAAGCGTTCGTCGAGCACTCCAGGGTGAAGCCTTTTCTGCGGCTATTGAAGTCGGGGCGCTGACCTTTGAGACTCGGTACACGCCGCTCACTGACGATAACGGCGCTTTTGTCGGCGTAATTGGCGTGGCCACCGACACTACTGAAAACCGAAAGGCCCAACAGGCATTACAGGAAAACGAGCAGCGTTATCGCGAGCTGATCGAAAACGCCAACGACATCATCTATACGCATACACTCCAGGGAAACTTTACCTCGCTCAACCGGACGGGGCAGGAAATCACGGGCTATTCTCGCCAAGAAGCCCTGACAATGAACATCGTGGATGTGCTGGCGCCCGAGTATGTAAACATCGCGCGACAGATGATCGCGCAAAAGACAGGTGGAAAAACGCCGACGGTATACGAACTTGAAATCATCGCAAAGAATGGTCGTCGAGTCCGGCTCGAGGTTAGCACTAGACTAGTCTTTCAGGACGGAAAGCCCGCGGGCGTCCAGGGTGTTGGCCGTGATTTGACGGATCGCAAACGCTCTGAAGAGGTCCTGGCCCAACAGTCTCAGCGCGAGGCGATGACTCATCGGATCTCACAGGCCATTCGTTGCTCGCTGGATAGTTCCGAGATCTTCCAAACAGCCGTTCATGAGCTGGGCTCTTACTTGAATGCCGACCGCTGTTCGTTGTTCATCAAGGAGCAAACCGGAAGCCGAGCAGTAAATGCAGCCGAATATCATGCGGAAGGGATTCTTCCAGCTGCTTCGAAGTTTGAGCTGGAGGACCTGCAGGTCTTAATCGAATCTCTCGAGGAGAAGGGCGTTCTCTCTTTCAATGACGTGGCGAACGAACCACGGATAGCAAGTGTGTATGAGCGTATTCTGGCACCGGCAGGCGTGAAGTCGATCATGTACCTAGCGATTCGAGTTGGTGACGATGTAATCGCGGCTTTTGCTTTATCGACCACACGGGAGCTGCGCGAATGGAGTGAATCCGATATCGCCCTGGCGAAGGCTGTTGCCGATCAAACCGGGATCGCCATTCGCCAGGCTGATCTTTATCAAAAAGCTGAAGCAACCTCGAAACGCGAAGTGATGGTCAACAATGTGACCATGGCCATACGTGCATCGCTTAGTTTGCCCGAGGTCCTGAAAACGGCGACCCGCGAACTTGGTCTGGCGCTGGCAGCCTCACGCGTCCACCTGCACCTTTACGATCCGGAGAATCCCATCTCGCCGGTCGAGCACGAGTATCTGGCGACAGGCTGCAACAGTATTGCCCCTTTGCAAGCCAACTTTGGCGATCCAGTTGGCAAGCAGCTTTTGGGCATGACCAAGCCTCTGATCATAAGCGACAGCTTGAATTACCTGGATGGCCCACCAGAAGTGAGTGAGGCTGTTAGAAAGCACGCGCAGCTGGTGAGCGTCCGATCTCAGATTGCCTATCCCCTGATAATCAAAGGATTATTCCGCGGTGTGCTTTGTATCCACCAGACTGATCGCTTGCGGTATTGGACTGAAGACGAACTTTCTCTGGTGCAATCCGTAGCTGAGCGTTTGGCAATTGGCATGGCGCAAGCCGAACTCTTTGAAATGGTAGCGAAGGCCAAATCGGAATGGGAAGCCACCTTCGACTCGATGTCTGACGGCATATTCATTTTTGATCGGGCCGGGCGTCTGAAACGCGTCAACAGCGCCGGCGCAGCCATGGAAGATTCACATCCGCGAGCTCTGTTGGGGCGCAAGTGCTGCGACGTTCTTCGCACTACATCTGAAAATGCTGTTTGCGCCGTGGAAAAAGCAATCGCCGAAGGCCGAAGCGTAACGATAGAGGTAACCCCGGACCGCCTCGATCGCCCCATCCTGGTTTCCATTGAGCCGGTGGTGGACAAGCAGGGCGCGGTGACAAGTGCTGTTTGTACTGCTCGCGATCTCTCAGAATTGCGTCAAGTGCAAGCAGTTGCGCGCGAGCATCAATCGTTGCTGACAAACATACTCGAAAGTGCGCGCGAATCAATTTATGCCGTGGATATGGACGGTCGCTTCAAGTGGTGTAACAGCGCTACGCTGCTTGCCCTGGGACTCAGGCGCGAGGAGTTTATCGGACGTCGCCTTGTCGACCTTGTTTATGAACCCGACCGCGAAGCCATTGGCGACAAGCTCGGATTGGCGTTGTTGGGCGAGGCGCAAACTTACGAGATGCGTTACGTAGCTGCTGACGGAGGACTACGCTACGCGCGGGTCGATAATTCACCGCTGGTTGTCGAGGGCCGTACAACTGGCGTGCTCGGTATTGCCCGAGACATTACTGAGCAGAAAGAGGAACGGGAACGGGCTGCGCGAGCTGACAAGTTGCGCGCGCTGGGCCAACTGGCTTCCGGTGTAGCGCATGACTTTAATAACTCTCTGGCCGCGATCCTGGGTCGGGCGCAACTCCTTCGCCGCCAAACGCAGGACGAAGCGCTGGTGCGAAACGTTGAGATCATTCAAACAGCCGCCGAAGACGCCGCTGCCACCGTCCGCCGGATCCAAACCTTTGCGCGGAAGTCGCCCGCTAAGGAATTTGAGATGGTTGACGTTTCCAGTTTGCTGAACGATGCGATTGAGATCACGCGCACGCGCTGGGAAAACGAAGCACGACTGCGCGGTCTGGATTATCAGGTAGTGTTGGAGGCCGCAAGCGAGCAGTACACTTTTGGTAGTGCGTCTGAACTGCGAGAGGTTTTCGTCAATCTGATCGTGAATGCGATCGATGCAATGCCCAGCGGGGGCCGACTCTCAATTGGTTGTGAGCGCGAAGGAACTCGGCTGCTGTTGCGCTTTGCGGATACCGGAACCGGAATGCCTGAAGACGTCAGACAAAAGATTTTCGATCCTTTCTTCACGACCAAGGGCGCGCAAGGTACGGGTCTCGGGCTTTCGGTGAGCTATAGCATCATTGAGAGGCATGAAGGCCTGATCAGCGTTGCGTCGGAGATGGGCTGCGGCACGGTGTTTACGATTGGGCTTCCGGCGGTAACGACACAGCAAGTGACCACTGAAACGACTGCCGAGGCTGTGGAAGTGCAGTCGCTTTCAATTCTCGTAATCGATGACGAGCCGGCAGTGCGAGAGACGCTGGCCGACATGTTGGAGATGATGGGGCATCGAGTATTCCTTGCCGACAGTGGACAGAATGCGCTGCAGACGCTGGCTGGAAATGATTGTGACCTCGTGTTTACCGATCTGGCGATGCCTGAAATGGACGGTTGGGAAACTTCGCGAGAGATTCGCAAGCGCCGACCCGACATGAACATCGTACTCGTTACCGGATATGGAACAGGCACCGTGCCGCCGCCCGGTGAGGACGGGTTGGTTAACGGTATCATCGGTAAGCCTTTTGATTTTTCCCAGATAAACCAGACAATCAGCAGTCTTCTGGCCAACGAACCCGAGCTCGCAAACGCGGGTTAGGAAAAGACTCTCACGAGTCTCCTGATAACGGTTTTCGTTTCTATTTCAAGACGGTCAAATCTCAATCCCGTAATCACCTGGATCGTTTTGCTTTTTTGGGCTTCACCCCACCGCCCTCGACTACTATCTCCGGATCAATCTGGAAAGAGTTTCCATTCTTGACTGTCACAATCACCACGCATTCAAAAGTAGTTGGATCAGCGCCGACGTACTCTACAGTGTAGGGATTGCTTAACCACATAGTCCCCACTACATTGCAACCTGCGCTATGACCATGTTGAGTGAATAGGTTCGATTGTTTTAAGACTATCGGGTTTTGCGCATTCACAAAAGGAGTACTCTTTGGCCCACGTTTGAAACGAACCTCGATCTGTGTGACCGGTTGAGCTCCGTTCGCTATATCGAAGGCAGCGAAATAGAATTGGGAACCGGGCAGGACTTTTTGCGCCTTTTGACCGTCGCCTTGCCAATGCGTCCCCGGTGGTAACTGAGAGAACCCATAACCGATTGCGAACATGGGTTGGGTGGGATCGAGCGGGGTAGTAGCCGACGAGAAAGCTACGTCAAGAGCAAATTGCGGATTTTGGTTTGTCGACATGGGGGCCTCCTTTATTTGCGGACGAAAGTTGTTAGGTAAATAGATTTCCGTTTGGCGCGATTGAGCTCAATTAGTGACTGACTTAGTGCGATCAGTGAGGGGCCGGATTACTATCCAAACAAAGCAAATTCTCGTAAGCCTGATTCTGACCATACCTTAGTTTTGTGGCTTCTCAGAATATTCCACTACGAGTTTAAGAAAGCCAGGATCTTTTCGCAGTTCTAATAATTCCGGATCCCGTCGAAACTCATCCATTGAATAGCCCGCTTTAAGGGCCAATGCCATGGTATCGAGCGCTCGGCTTCGCTCTCCGGATATCTCATAGACTGAGACCAGTCTCGCCAGCACAGTTGAGCTCTTATCCAATTTCTCAACCGCCGCCGCATCGGTTAAGGCTCTCTGTTTCTCCCCTATCTTTGAGAGATAAAGATCAAGGCGGCTACGCAGCTCAGCATCGTCAGGCTTCGAGGAAAGTTCATTACTGACCATTTGGATTGCGGTACGATAGGCTTCTTTCGCCTTCTCGTCATTGCCGGGTGTCCAGCGATAAGCGTCGCCGAGGTTCGCCCACATCTGATAATTATTGGCCCCGAGTTCACGGGCTTTTTCCATTGCCGCTACCGACTGCTGATAGAGTCCCTGAGAGAAGAGAGTCGTGCCGAGGTTAGTATAAGTGCCCGCGGTTGGCTTGATTAGCAGGGCTTGTTGATATTGAGTGGAAGCTTCAGCAAAGCGGCCCTGCATGTGATAGACACCCCCAAGATTACGATGGCCAATAAAGTTATCTGGCACCAGCCGGGTTGCTTCTGCAAATGCCTTTTCCGCATCCGCATAGCGCGCCGCCCGAAAATAAAAATTTCCCAAGGCGAGCCATATGTCCCAATCGTTGGGGTTTAGCTCGATCGCTTTGCGGTAAAGCTTTTCCGCCTCGGGCCAATTTTTTCGCGCCCTCTCCACGTCACCGAGTCCCCTATAAGCATTCGCATTGCCCTGCTCCAGGGTCAAGGCTTGCTTCAACTCTTTCTCGGCTTGCTCGTAATCACCCTTTTCAACATAAACACGACCGAGACTGACTCGCCCAACTGCTAATTGACCATCAAACTCCACGGATTGCTTCGCATTTTGCAGTGCCGTCTCCAGCAACTGCTTGTCGCGGTTGGCCTGATACTGCAACAAGTAGAGCATGCCGAGTCCGGCGTAGGCGGGTGCATACTTCTGGTCCTTCGCCAGCGCCGTCTGAAATGCCTGAGATGCAGCTTCGACGCTCTCCTCTTTGTCGTATCGTTCGAGATAGCTCATCCCCTGTTGAAAGAGTTCATAGGGAGCCGCCGCCGCGGTCGGCCGCGTGAGTCCTCCCGTGGAAGCAATTCCAACCCCGCGGCCTTTGAGAATGAATGCAGTCAAACCGCCCAACATTGCCAACACCAGCAAAGTAGAAACGAGCAGGGCGCCCCTGCGGTGCTCGAGTCTCCAGGTACGCACATTCCAAGCGACGCTGCGTAACGCGCGCGACGGTGCACCGGCGATTGTGGCAGTCCTAACGAAAGAGATTTCCGCAACCCGATTGAGATCGGCGGACAGTTGATCTGCATCCTGTTGGCGCAGCTCCTTCTTTTTCTGCAGTGACCGCATCACCAAATTGTCCAATTCCACCGGAACCTCAGGGCGAAGTCGCCTGGGGGAGGTGGGATTATTATTGACTACTCCCTGAATAATTGCCGCCAGGGTGGCGCCGGGAAAAGCGCGGCGTCCAGTGAGCATTTCATAGAGGACTGTACCAAATGAAAAGATATCTGCGCGCGCGTCGACATGTTCGCCCAGTGCCTGCTCGGGAGACATGTAAAGCGGTGTGCCGAGTACTGCTCCGGCCATCGTCATTGCATGGAGCGTTGACGCTTCAGTGTCTAATTCTTCTGTCGCGCTTTGGAATTGTTTTGCCAGGCCAAAGTCCAGGACCTTGACCAAACCCTCGGGAGTGATCTTGATGTTGGCGGGTTTTAGATCGCGGTGAATGATTCCCTTTTTGTGAGCTGCTTTCAATGCCTCAGCAATCTGCTGTGCGATTCCGAGAGCGTCTGCAATCGCCAGTGGTCCATTCAAGAGCCGGTCCTCCAGAGTTTCCCCCTCGACCAGTTCCATGACCAGGAACGGTTTTCCCTGATGCTCTTCCACGGCATGGATAGCAGCAATGTTTGTGTGGTTGAGAGAGGCGAGCAACTGCGCTTCCCGTTCAAAGCGGGTCAGGCGACGGGGTTCATTAACGAGGGCTTCAGGAAGGAATTTCAAGGCTACCGGGCGGTTCAATCTTAGATCCTGGGCAAGATAAACTTCGCCCATCGCACCTTCTCCGATTTTTCTCGTGATCCGGTAATGCGAGATTGTTTGGCCTATCAAAACAATCTCCTTTCATCTCTGAAAGCGCTTGGGGGCTACGGCTCAAGTGGGTTCCCTGTTTTCGAAGTGGCCGAAATCTATCAGATAAGATTGCAATATACAATGAATAGACTGGCCGGTTTGGCGGGATTCGGGAGTATTTTGAATAACCTAAAGCGACAGACAGCCGTATGCGAAACCGTTGGGCCGTATATCGATCGCAGTCGTGTTTGCCTGGTTGTCGATCTGAACGCTAGTTGGCGTAATTCATGATGCCCGCGCTTGCCGTAAACCCTACGCCAAAGCCAACCACCATCGTCGGACCGGTCCAGTCGTCCTTCTCAGCCAGCATGAAGCCGGTGGAAGCGCTTGAGAGGTTTCCGTAATGTTTCAAAACTTCGTAAGAACCCTGGACTTTGGTGGAGTCCTTTTCGAGGTGCAATTGCGAACAAACGCCATCGAGAATTTTTTTGCTTCCAGTGTGGATGAGACAGTCGTCAACCTGGGCCATGTTTGATACCGGCGAATCAGGATGTTGCAGGACGTCTTTGACGGTACTGACTGCATAGTGCGCGCCGCGGTTAGGTACGCTTGGTCGCATGAAGTATTGTGGTCGCCCCTTCAGGAATTCGTGCGAGCTGTTGCTGTTCATAGTGAGAAGATTGACGTCGTCTGTATCTTCATTGGTTAAGTGACAGATTGGTCCGAAGCTGGGCTTTCCTTCCTCGTTGCCCACCAACAGAGCTACCGCGCCATCGCCAAAGAGCATTGATTGAATGACGAAGGTGGTATCCAACCTCTTTTGTTCGAACTGGGATTCATTTAGTTTCTGCTCCTTCCGCATACGTATGACTTCTCGAAAGCCATGATATTCGTCGCGCAAGAGCGGCGCGACGTAGGGAGTATGTGCTTCCGCCATCAGGACCATTGCCAACTTTCCTGGATTAGCGGCGAGATACCATTGAGCAACTTCAATGGATTTGAGTAACACCGAACAGCCTTGAGCTTGCATGCTGACGGTGCGAAGCGATCGGGATAAGAGTCCGTGAGTTTGTCCCATAACTTCGGAGGCCAAACAGGGAAGCATCTGGTCAGGAGTATTGGTAGCGGCAACCAGTAGACCAATTCGCGAGGGGTCTCCCTGCCACTCCTCGATGCAACGCTTAGTAGCGCCGACGCCGAGTTCGGTAGTTGAGCTTCTCGCGTTCATCGCTTTACCTGCTAAAAAGTCGGGATAGTTATCCATCACTGAGTAACGTTGGTCGACACCCAGCGAGTTGAGCGTGTTGATTAGCTCAGGAGAAAGCTTATGCATTAGTGCGTTGCTGAGATCGGTGGTTTTGAATGCGTGCTTGGGGGTAGAGGTGGCTGCTGATAGCAAGTTGATCATGATCGTTAATCTCCGTGAGTACCGAGTTATCTATCAAATCCGCCCGGTCGAGGGGGTGGCGGTTATTCAAAATCTACTTTGTTCGAGCTCTGTACATATCAATGCCTGTGCCACGAGTTGACCGAACAGTCAGGGCGAGGTAAATGCAGAAATGTTTGAACTTAGCTAAGAGATGGGCTCAGAGTCTTATGCGAGTGATTTGGATACGACGTATCCACGCAAAATCCTTGCAACGCCTCTTTCAAGCGTTTTATGAGGTATTACGGAAAAGTGATATGGCACTCAGGTATACAGATGTGTAGCTGGTACCCAGCGGCTCAGCGGCTCAGCGGGACAGCTTTGCACAAAAACCGGGAGACGAACGAGCGTTTACGGTGGGGCAGAGCCACCACCGCACATCGGATGGCGAAGCCATTTCGCCATTAACGTGGTGTTTGACTTGATGAGCGTAGGCGGTAACGTCCAACAGTGCTTTCGCCTATGCTGCCGAAATAAAGCGCGCCGTTGCGTTCAACTGCATTAGCTATTTCAGCGTAGCACTGAGGGGAACCGTCCTGCAGGTTATCAACTACGCTGCCGTTAAGATCCAGGCCGAGCACAAAGCTGTAGCGCTTGGGCGCCGGCTGCAGGAGCTTTGGCAAACGAGCCACTACTTTTCTGAGGAAGGGGTGTGGCAGTAGTTTGTCGAGAACGGCGTCGCGTGGCGTTACCAGCGCCAGCCAGAACTTGTCTTTGCCGTTTGAGGAAATGCCGTCGGGGAATCCCGGCAGGTTGTCGACGAAAATCTCCGACTGACCTTGCTTTGCACCCTTCAGCCAAAAGCGATGCAGACGGTAGGAGCCCGTTTCGACGACTAACGCAAACGACTGATCCGGACTGATGGCGACACCGTTCGCGAAGCAAAGGTCGCGCAATAGCGTCCGGGTCATTTTGGTTTTGCGGCCATAGGAAAAGAAGCGCCCGTTCGGGCCATGTTCAAGAATATCTGCAGTGAAGTTCGTTAACGGGAATTTGCTCGAGGCGTCGGTGAAGTAGATCGTTCCATCTGCGGCGACATCCAGATCGTTAGTACAGCCAAACGGCACCCCATCCGCTTCCGTAGTTAACACGGTCACCACACCATCGCGAGCGATCGACAACAGTCCCTTAATCGCGTCTGCGACGATTAAATTGCCGCCCGGGTCAAAAGCGAGTCCCAGCGGACGTCCGTGTGTGTTTGAGAAAACTTCAGGCTTCGTGCCATCAGCTTGCAGTCGCATGATGCGGCCGTCATCGAGTCCGGTATAGATGCGACCTTCGACATCGAGCGCAACGTCTTCAGGGCCAAACCCAGCGCCGGGACTGGGTGTCCCGGTTCCTAACGAGAGGCGCTCGGTCGTTGCAAGGAGCGAGTTTTGTTGATACCTCGCGGTCAAAGGCGGCGCTGAGGGAGGAGTCCAGGCTTGCGGAGAGATCCCAACTGGCCAGATGAGAAGATAGAAAACGATGAGCGCGATCAGAACCGCGAGAATAAGGAGGGGGCGTTTGAGCTTGGACATGTTCCGTTAGTTTTCTGTGCAGAAGAGTGGGTGCCCAAAGGCATGCGGGCGAGACGCCCGCGGTCCCAGCAATCAGTTGAGTTCCTACCGTTCGCCGCGCGCTGCTTCTACCTGGCTCTCAAGTTCTACGACGAGCTGGCGTATGCCTGGTTGATCCATCGGCTCGATTAGGCGGAGCGACTCATCGAGAATTCGTCGCTGATGCTCAGGCCAGTTTGGCAGCCCGGCGACCGCGCCAAGTTTTCCAGCGTACAAAGCTGCCCGAGGCGGACGCACACTTTCCACCACTTCCTTATCGACTGCGAGGGTCATCGTCGGAATATCTGCGAGTTCGAGGGCGCGCGCGATCAGTGAGACGGATTGATGGCACAGCCGAGAGGCAGGAATCAAAAGTGCTGCCTGCACTTCGTAACGCTTAACGCGTTCGACAAGACGCGGAACCATCTCTTCCACCAGCCGCGCCGCGTTGGGAATGAAGCCGCAGCAACTCCAAAATACAGGGTTAAGTTGGCCGATAATCCCATTGCTTTCAAACTCGAAGAGACGACCGAGGGGTAGCAGTGAATTGCTGTCGCTCTCGACGTCGGCCGGGTCATAGCCTCGCGCCGAAAACCGCAGATCGCCCGCTTCTATCTGCGATGGAATCTCTCGAAAGCTGACGTCTCCATCAGGCGCGCCAGTGTCGAACGGTGCGGTGCCGTCGATATAGGCGCCAGCAGCAGAAATGAGCGCCAGGTTTAGCATCGGCAGAGCACGCCGGGCCGGCGCAAAGGGAGCACGCTTATTCTTTACGAAAGGATAAGAGCGGGATACATCATTGCCCGTGGCGCCACCAGTTCCTTGCCATGCGGAATAATTCTTACGCCATTCCTCAATGTTCTCGATTATTTCCAACTTGCAGTTGATCTCCTAAACCGTTGGACTGCGGTGACGAGCCACTCCAAAGAATCATGGCTTCGTAAAACAACTTGCGTATGGCTGAAATTTTGTTTCGTCGATCTTCACATTGTGTTTGATTTCTGTAAGTTGGTAGATTATGCCAGCGCCTGTCAAAACTTCATCACGCAACTTGAAGGGGAGTTTAATGCCGTCCACTTCGCGGTAGTCCTCATAGTAGATATTTCCCTTGCGCAGTAGCAGCCCGCTTTCCACGTCGAAGTACCACTTCTCGAAACCCATCCGCACTACATAAACTTCTTTACTGCCCAGCTTTTCTTTCCCCATCAGTACTGCAGACGGAAAAAGCTCTTTGAGCTTTGCCGGCTTATTAAAGACAGCGCCTTCTTTTATCATCTCGAGGCCAAGTCCGGTAAATCTTATTATGCCCTGAAGTGGGTCCTGCAACCATGCTCGACTGCCATCGAAGGTCTTTTGCATGACGCCCAGGCCAGGCGCATTTATGATGACACTCGACTTGTTGGGCGACTGCTCGACAAACTCAACAGTCCCAGTCACTCCGAGTGAAGTCATCTCGACGGTCCCGGTGGCAACTCGATTGGTGACTTTTTCCAAAGCACTAGAGCCACCGCTGGCTTCCAGATACCTGTCAAGGATTGAAGCAACTGAGGGTGAACCGGCGACTGGCGCTGACTCCGCGACGATGGCTGGTGGGTTCATCGGACGAGGTGGCGGCGGCTGCGGATACTTGCTTATGATTACGCGCGCAGCAGGCGGCGGCTCTATTGCGACTTGAACTTGCGGCACCACAGCCTTGGCCACGCGAGTTGGCGAGGAAATAGAGGAAACGTCTGGTATCACATCCCCTCGGGTTCCACCCCAGCGAATCTCGTCTTGTAGAACACTCACAGCGACGCTGAGCTGCGGATCACCGCCACGAAGAAGACCTTTGCGGCTGAGCTCGACTGTTATGCTGGGACTTACACCCTGCCCTTCAAGGCGCGTCCCACTCTGAGTTTCGTAGTTAGCAAAACCATACTGAAAAATGGCGCCGGTGGGGAGCTTCTTGATTTCCGAAGGCAAGGTGTTGCCGGCGCTTTTAACGCCCACCAGGGTCGCGCGGCCGGCTTCCTTCAATCCACTCGCAAACATTTCTCCCGCTGATTGTGTTGAACCGTCGATCAGAATCACCAGTGGGCCGGAGTAAGGAGTTGCCTGCGAAAACCCAAACAGCGGAATGCGGCCGCTACGCATCTGCATTGTTCCCATCAAGGTTGTGTTTGTTTCCAGTAGGCCAGTCAGCCCGCCGACCATTCCCAGCAGACCGCCTTGATTGCCTCGCAAGTCCAAAATAATGCCCGGCGCGTCCTTCATGCTGCGAAACGCTCCGCAGAGTTTCTCCATCAATGAAGGCACGAAGGCACTAAAGCGAATGTAACCCAACCCTCCCGGCAAGAGTCTTGTCTCAAACTCGACGTACATGGCAGGCAGGTTACCAATGGCCGGCGACATCTCGCCTTTGAGCCGCTCACGCTTGATGCTGATGGTATGCAAACGGTTTCTTGCGTCGAGGTAGCCAAGTCTCACGGGTGAAGCTTCCTCGCCATTAATGAACCCGGCAACCAGAAAGACCGGAAGTTCCGGGCGAATTATGGCGCCCCACTGAGGATGTCTTTCGATCTCAGAGATGACCGAATCCAGCGAGCGACTGCCAACTTTCTTGATAACAAACCCGGGACGAAGGCCCGCTCGAGCCGCCGAGGACCCCGGCTCAACTCGAGTTACAACTGCAGAACCTCCGAGAACTCGAACGTCAATTCCTATTCCCGTCAATAGCCGGTCAGTCAGTTTGTAACTAAGACTATCGAGCGCGTCCTCGGCTTCCAGGTCTTCGGGCGTGCTGTCGTCAGAATCGTCCGTTTCTTTATCTGCACGTTCTTCGGTCGCCCGAATTTTTGGAATTGATTCGCGCGGGACAACCATGAAATGTGATTGATGAAGTTCGTTCAGCATCTGCTGCAGCAGCAGGTGAAAGTCGCGGTCGTTACTAACTTTTGCTACCTGAGGCTGATAGCGTTCGCGCACCTGAGCCCAATTAACACCCCCAAATTTGGGGTCGTAGAAAACGTCGTTCACAGTTTGCCAAACAATCTGAAATGCCTCTTGTCGTTTGCTAAGATCCGCTTGCACCGAAGGCGAAGCAGCGGGAGCAGCGGGTGCGATGGGTTGTTGCCCGAATGTCGGAGCAGCCACTGCGGTCAGCAACAGGAAGAGGAGCACTAAGAGGCGATCCACGAAAGGACACGAACTGACACCAAATATTGTCAGTGTAGTTTTGTGTGATTTCGTGGGTCGAGCGCTCTCGAACAGTTGTTTGTCACATCGAGTGCGCTTTGTAGTCCGCGACAATCCGCGGCTAGTTATGGCTGTTAGAGTGAGGAGTTTCATTCGGTAGGATCTGTGACTACCCTTTCACGAGATACAACCATAAGCAGGATAACAACCAGGGCGGCAAGCAGAGCAACACTCAAGGCAGCGACAGAATAGGTGTGCAACACTGAAAAGGCGATGCGGTTTGGATCGGTGAGCGGTACCTGATCGATTTGGCCGTTCATGGCAGTGCGGAGGCCGCGCATTCTTGCTGCGATCACCCATTCTCCGCCCGCGGTCAAAATTGCGACGACCGAGATGAGAACGTTCTGGAGAATGAACGACCAGCGTCCATAATATTTCTTGACCACGGGAGCGCTGACAAGCAGGAACAGGCTCAATACCAATCCACTCTTGTTCACAGCGGACAAAGCACGGCTAACAATAGTGCCGGCAATCTCGCTTGCGTTCGCAAGGCTAAAAGATCTCAAAACTCCAAAGGCGCTGGGAGCGACCACCGCGCTGAAGTAAATTGCTATGCCCAACCAGGCGGCGAGTAGAGCAATACGAATGCGATTTATGATCTGCAGAGTTCACTCCTAATCGAATTGAGTTATTTCAGGCAACAACTTGATCCGCGGAACGCGAAAGTCTGGTTGAGTTAACTTCCGCGGATCAGGCACCGTCAACAACCACGAAAGCGCGGTATCGAGTTGGGCCTGATACTCTTCAAGATCGAGTGACATGAAAACATTTGTTCCCAGGCGCGCAAATTTGTCCTTGGCTCGGGTGTACATCTGTCGTGCCGCTCCCGGTCTGCCGATCTCCAAGTGATGAAACGCCACCGCCGATTGAATCATCGCTTGCAGAAAAAGCTTCTCCTGCTGGCCGACCTCGCCCATCCAACGTTCCTCCCAAACATCGTGCGCAGCGTGAAACTCTCCGGCGTTGTAAAGATCTATTCCGGCGATGTATTCGACCGGATAAGCCGAGATATGGGCATCAGTGTAGGGCGGTTTGGTAATTTCAGTTACATCAGTCGACATGAAAGCTTTCCGTCGAAGAAGCCGTCGGCCTTACGCTGCTTTGCCGCCTTCCGTGCGGAAAGGCTTTGCCTTTCCGATCAAGAGTGAAAAGTTTGAGGCTGCGCCTCAGGTTGGTTCGAGGCATAGCCTCGGTACTTTAACATCGACCCGGAAAGGCATAGCCTTTCCGCACGGAAGGCAGCAGAGCTGCTCGCTAACGATTCTTGCAGCATTCAACTGTGCGCAATCAATCGCGAAGCAATCACTTTTGCAGCCGTAGTGCCGGCGCCCGCGGCGCCGCTGATTGTGGGCGCCAGCGGACTTGCAACGTCTCCGATCGCAAACACGTTCACCACATTAGTCTCCTGCAGGTTATTCACGACCGCGTAACCTCCGTCGTCCAATTGTAGTTGTTCGCGGAAGAGTTCTGTGTTGGGCTCGACTCCGATGCGAACGATCACCCCCTGCACCGCCATCTGAAAAGGCTTGAGCGCATCCTTGCGCAGTATCTCGACCGCTTCAACTTCGTGATTGCCGATGATCCTGGTTACAACAGCTTCCAGGAAGACCGTAATACAGTGCTGACTCTGCAACTGCTGGGCAAAAGTTGGGCGTGCCCGCAAAGCTTTACCGCGATGAACCAGCGTTACGGTAGGACAAACCTCAGCTAACAAAAGAGCGTTTTCAGCGGCCGCATCGCCACCGCCGATAACACAAACGTCCTTACCGGCAAAGTCGTTGCGATCCCGGCTGGCCGATTCGATGATCCCATGTCCAACAAACTCGCTTTCACCAGGAATCCCGAGCTGCCTGCGTCTTACGCCGGTGGCAATTATGATCGAGATGGATTGCAACTCTTCACCGCTACGCAAACGAACCCGCTTTGCTTTCAAGTCAACATCTTCCACTTCAACATTTGTCCACAGATCGAATTCGGCGTCACCCAAGCGCTCCGAAAAACGTTCAAAGAACTCGCGTCCGTTGTTGGCAAACACGCCGGGATAATTTGTTACCGGCCCGTAGATTGAATGGAGCTGTCCACCCGCCTGTTCATTCTGTTCGAGCACAATGGTGTCGAGTCCAAGTTCATCGCACCACAACGCCGCTGCAAGGCCCGCCGGTCCCGCGCCAATGATTATGACGTCATGCATCAGACGATTTTAGATTTCAGATTTGCGATTCAGATTGCGGAACGAGGTTTTTATCTCAACGCGTCTCTTCTGCAATCACTACCCAGCCGCAACACTTGCTTCACCCGAGATCATCTCCGCGCGAATGGCTTTCGCGACCTCGTCAGGCGCGAGCGTTGAAGCCGCAAGCCTCCCATCGTTACCGAGAAACTTAATTGCTGAAGCCAATTCGCTGTTATCCGACTTCCACACGCCGGCGCGCTCCCCCTCGATCTGATTGAGACGCGTCAGCAGCTGTGAAAAATCACGCCGCTGTATGCGCGGGCGCACAATTGTTTCTGCCCAGGAGTAATAAGGATAGTCAATTCGATAAGACCAGCCATTTTTCAGAGGTGTGGTTATTAGAAAGAGATGGCCTTTAGCGTAATGCGAGATCGCCGTGTAGGGCGCCGCGTGGCGAGTCGGATTGAAACCCGACGGACTAAACACATCCGGCGCCAGCGTAATTAATGAAACTCCAGCATCACCAAACTCTGTCACGGTCGAATCGCCACGTTCGAAACTCTCAATCGCGGTGGCGATTTTGTCCCAGGCGCTGCGCCAAAGCGGTTCGTAATCGTCGGTCCTCGTCAGCAGACGTTCGACTTCGGGGAGCACTAAGGCGTAGGCCCTGGCGTCGTCTACGTTTTCGCCCGCAAGCTGAAATGCGAGTGGCGAGTGTGAGTCGGAATCGGGGATTGGTTGGTCGGAACCCTGAATCACGATACTCGCGCGCACGGCCGCTTCGTTCCTGAACTCGGAAAAGTCGCCGGCCTCTGCTGCGGGAATTAGTTGCTCGCGCAGCTCCAAGGCGCGCTCGCCGGTGAGAACAGTCCAAACAGAGAGCACGCCGTCAGTGTCGAAATGATTGTTGGTAACCAACTCAATGCCGCGCGTCAATTCGTTCCGGTTCGGCGCGGCGACGAGATTCAAGGCGATCTCTGTGGACGTGTCAGCTTTAAGCTGCGCCGGTGTTTCGTTTCCTTGCCAGTGAGAAAAGTGAACAGCATTGTTGACTGTGCCGTCGACAGAGAGTTTGTGAACGTCTTCAAGACCGGAATGATAGTACTCAAAACGCATAGGAGTCCTTTCGAGAAACGAGCCTTTCGTTGCGGGGAGATCAAGTGTAGCCCAGGCGCATAGCCAACCTGAAGCGAGATTGCTGTGGATGAGGTGTTTCTGAGTTTGCGCGCTTTCTACCGGGAGTAAATGAATCGGTAGAGTGAGTCTGTTTTCAGTTCTTTTCTGATCTTGCGTCTCCATGGACAGTCTCCGCCATAATCTGCAAGCCTTTCACAGAGGCGCCACGCTTCCTTCTCCTTTCCTGCATAAATGTAGCTGAGCAGAATGTCGAAGAAATAATATTCAATAGCGATCGGATCACTTTCAGCTTCCGGTACCTTCAGCATTTCTCTCAGTTTCTTGATTTCCGCACGCGCATCCTTCAATACATAAGATACAAATCTGCGGTTTGCGGGGAGGTACTTGTGAAGTTGAGGGTCATACTTAAAAACCATCGTCGGTTGAGGCGTACAGGTGTAACAGTCTAGTGAGTAATCGAAGGTGATGATCTTCTGCGTGAACTCGTAACTGCCGTCGCCGTCTAGATCCTGGAACGCTATCGGATCAAATCCGTCTCCGATTTCATATTCTGTGCCGTCGAAAATCAGTCGGAACTTAGGCCGGAGTTCATAGATCCAGTATTGATAGCAGCAGTGGGCGCCACCCGTGAACTGCGCGACGATTAGCTGCTTTTCATTGCCGCCGAGTAACGGGGTGAGGCCGAAAAATGTAGAGTCGTGGCCAAAGCGGTCCTCACCCTTGCTATGCCGAGCGAGAACTCGAGCGCCTCGCTTTATAGTGGCTGTCGACGTTCGATCGTGCTTCAGATATGCCCGTTCAATTCTAAACCCCTTGTATTTGAGCAAGTCACTGGTGGTCGAGATTGCATCGAGCTCTATGCGACCACTTTTGGCTGTGTCGTTGAATTGGGATACCGGCGCCTGCTGTTCGATGCTGGAGCTGGAGCCTGGTGTTGTTGTAACCCCAGCGACCTTCAGACTTTCCGACTCGGAGTAATGTTCGACGCGCCCAGAGAGAGACCGCGAACTGGTAGCCAGTTTCGTACTAAGCAAAACCCCAAAGGCGACAAGGAAGAGCACGGCGTAAAGAACGCGCGCGTTTTTGGGCCGACGCTTGTGAGAATTGGAAGCCACAATGGTCATCCGCTTGTACTCGAGGCAGGTCATGAATGCAGCCAGTCAGCCCACGCTGATGGTCTGTGGATGTCCACAAAGGGCCTGCTTGTTCAGGACTCACCCGCCGAGTAGAATAACGTCCCACAAATAATTCGTTATCAAAGCGGAGGAATAATGAACGGAACCGCGCCGATGCAGGAGATTACTGCGACTGAACTCAAGCAGCGCCTCGACAATGGCGATGATATTCAAATAATAGACGTGCGCGAAGACAACGAGGTCGCAATAGCAAAGCTGCCAAACTCCATTCACATTCCGCTGGCGCAGGTCTTGAACCGCATGTCGGAGATCGATCCCGAGCGTGAGACCGTAGTGCATTGCAAGATGGGTGGCCGCAGCGCACGCGCGATTGATGCTCTGAAGCGTTCCGGATTCACCGGCAACTTACTGAACCTCGCGGGCGGCATTACCGCCTGGTCGAATGATGTCGATCCCAGTGTGCCGAAGTATTGAGTGATTAGCAGACCTACCTCCTGCTTCACTCCTGGTCTCAGAGAGGCACAGATTTATTGGTAATTCTCATTGACTCATCGTGCCTTCTTCTCGTGACTCTGTGACTCTTTGTCGATTTCGCTTTTTTCAGCACTCCGCTAAGGAGAAACAAGATTGAGCAAAGAGATTGGGAAGATCAAGGGGATTTTTCGGTATCCAGTAAAGTCTATGGCAGGTGTTCATCTCGACCGCGCCGGCCTCGGCTGGCATGGCCTGAACGGTGATCGCCGGTTTGCGGTTCGGCGCCTGGC
Source organism: Pyrinomonadaceae bacterium (assembly GCA_050747225.1). GTDB lineage: Bacteria > Acidobacteriota > Blastocatellia > Pyrinomonadales > Pyrinomonadaceae > PSRF01. Next base: position 4,401 of record JBOGOP010000007.1, on the reverse strand, counting down.
GGATCAGAGTGGTTTTCCCTGGCTGACAGCTAGTCGACTGCCACAGCTGCTTCTCTACAAACCCATTGGAGAGGCTGAAGTCGACAAGGACCTTCCCACACACGTACGCACACCGGACGGTGCGGAGCTGGAACTGGACAGCGAGGACTTGCGAAACGAACTCTCGCGGCGACACGGCAGTCCCGTGGAGCTGATGCAATTCAAACATGGGATCTTCGACGAAGCATCAGTTTCGCTGATCAATGTGGTAACCATTCGCGAGGTGGAGCGTGCGGCTGATCGTCAGGTGGATGTATTGCGCTTTAGACCAAACATTGTAATTGAAAGCCACGACGACGAACCGTTTGCAGAAGACCAGTGGGTCGGAAAAACTTTGCGCTTCGGAACTGACGACAACGGTCCGGCAGTGAGCATTACCATGCGCGACCTGCGCTGCGTCATGATCAATCTGGATCCGGAAACTGCTGAGGCCGACCGCGGCGTGATGAAGGCCGCGTTGCGCCTGAACACAAATCACGCTGGTGTCTATGCGACGGTCATCTGCTCGGGCGAGCTGCGGATCGATCAGAAGATTTACCTGGTCTAACAGTATTTCCTTTGCGCCTCTTAGAAACTTCTGTGTCCAGAGAGCTTAACCCTCGGCCCAAAAATCTCGTCCGGCTGAACCCACCGCGCGTCTAAGTTTCAGCAAGGGGTTCTCCGAATTAAATGCCGACCAATCCGGGCGCGCATGGATTTGAGTGCGCGTCACTGGGTGGAGTGTTGTCTCTCCTCCATGATCTCGGTGAACTCAAACAGGCTGGCGCTACGGCCAGTAATTTTGTCCTGGAGGAAATAAAATGAGGAGCACACTAATAAGAAGTTTGTTTGTAGTGACTATTTCGCTGAGCGGTCTGTCTGCGATCGCGCTGGCGCAAGACTCAAATCGCTGCCGGTTTGCACCAGCTGATTGCCGAGAGCTACGGGCAGACCGTAGAGAAATTCGCGCCGACCGGAGAGAGATCCGCGGTGATGTGCGTGAAATCAGGGAAGACCGCCGCGAAACAAGATCTGACGTGCGCGAGTACCGGCAGGATCGTCGCGAAGGGGCTTCACAACAGGAACTTCGCGCGGACCGGCGCGAGATCAGAGCCGATCGACGCGAGGTATTTGGTGACCGGCGTGAGTTCAGACAGGATCGTCGCGATCTGCGTGGCGACCGGCGCGATTTCCGACGCGATCGGCGTGACGCGAGGCATTAAATGAGGGGCAATGGGGTAATAGGGGAAAGGGGGAACAGGGAAAAGGAACCAGAATCTTTTCCTCTTCCCCTATTTCCCTTTTTGATTCGTGATGCCCTCGAGCTTGATGAATGGTGTCAGTGCAGTGATCGTCATTCCTTCGATCACTTCCAGCCGGCAGGCGAGGCCGGGCTTGTCGTCTACTTTGGTTTGGCCTTCAGTATGATACCAAATCTGACAATTCGTACACTCGCCGTTCCAACAGAAATCGCCGTACGAAATCGTTTTTAGTGAGAGGAACTGAAAACAACGGAGCAGTCGATTCTTCTCCGGCACTTCCACGCGCTTGCCCAGCACCTCGATACCCACAAGACGCTCATAGGGATCAAGCAAATCGTTGTCTATTGGTGGCTGCAGCGGTTCCGACGTCTGCTCGCTCATGGGCCGAGAGTATAGCACTGAGGCAGTGGGCAGAAGGCAGTAGGCAGTAGGCAGAAGTCTGTCAGCGGCTATGCCGCTGTGTACTCGCGCTGACCACCTTCTGCCTTTCTGCCTTCCGCCCACTGCCCCGTAGTGCCTCAGTCGTAGATACGGTTTTCTGGATCACGACTAATCTTGTAAATGACCCGCTGCCCACTCCACTTCGCATCTGCGCCAGTACATTGCTAAAATAACCACACACGGAGGTGAATTGGTTGTCACTGGTTATTTACACGAAACCCGGCTGCCCTTATTGCGAGCAGGCCCGAGATTACTACAACTCGCAGGGAATAGCTTTTATTGACTACGACGCGCAGACTGATCGCGCGCGGCGCAAAGAGATGCTGGCCTTCTCGGGTGGCGATCCGACGGTGCCGTGCATTGTTGTAGACGGCAAGTACAAAGGTTCAGGCTGGGGCGATCCGCCGCGTGGTTGAACTGTCCATGATTAGCGGCCGTGCGCCGTTAGCAAAATGAAATTCCATTCTCCCCAAGCTACTTATCCTTATTGATTTCTGAGCCGAGGTCCAAATATGAAGATACAAAAAACTGCCCCAGCGCGTTTAATGATAGTTCTCTCGATCATTGCGGCGCTAAACGTTACCGGCTTTGCCCAATCCAATGCGCTGCGAGCACCTATGACTGAAAAGAAAACCAAGACCACAAAAATTCATGACGACACCATGGTCGACGAATACTTCTGGCTGCGAGAGAAATCAAACCCGGAAGTCATAGCTCATTTGGAAGCTGAGAATGCCTACGCCGAGGCGTTGATGAAGCCCACCGCGGCTTTGCAGGACAAGCTTTACAAAGAAATGGTCGGCCATATCAAAGAGACTGATGTAACCGTGCCGTATCGCTGGGGAGGCTATTTTTATTACTCCCGCACCGAACAGGGCAAGCAATATCCCATTAACTGCCGCAAGAAAGGCAGCCTGGATGCTAAAGAGGAAATCGTCCTGGATCAGAACGAGATGGCGAAGGGTCTGAAGTTTTTCAGTGTTGGCGCCTTTGTTCCAAACGATGACGGCAATCTGCTCGCCTATTCAACCGACACCACCGGCTACCGCCAGTACAAACTCCAAATCAAGGACCTGCGCACCGGCCAGACATTGCCGGAGTTGTTTGAACGGGTTGGTACTGTCGCGTGGGCCACAGACAACAAAACAATCTTCTTCACCACGGAAGACGCTACCACCAAACGATCCGACAAGTTCTTCAGGCACGTTTTGGGAAGTGACAAGACTGACTTGGTCTTTGAAGAGAAGGATGAACTTTTCGACATCGGCGCCGGGCGCTCGCGCGATAAGGCCGTAATTCTGTTGGGCTCGCAGAGCAAGACTTCGACCGAGTGGCTTTATCTGCCGGCGAATGACCCAACCGCCGAATTGAAGATGATCAGTGCGCGCGAAGCGGATCACGAATATAACGTGGATCATCGCGGCGATCTCTTCTACATTCGCACTAACAAAGGCGCCAAGAACTTCCGCGTCGTGACCGCGCCGGTTGCCAATCCCGCGCAAGCCAACTGGAAAGAACTGATTGCACATCGTCCGGAAGTTAAGATTGACGACATCGATCTTTTTGCTGACCACATGGTCTTGTCGGAGTGGGAAAAGGGTCTGGAGAATATTGAGATTTTCGACTTCCGCACGAACAAGGCAAACCGCGTTACTTTTCCGGAGCCGGTTTACTCAGCTTCAGTATCGCAGAATCGTGAATTCGCGACGCCAATGCTCCGCTACAACTACCAGTCGTTGGTTACGCCGAGCTCCGTGTTTGATTACGACATGAATACGCGCAAGGCCACGCTGCTCAAAGAAACAGAAGTGCCCGGTGGCTTCGACAAGAAGAATTACAAGTCTGAGCGTCTCTTCGCGACCGCGAAAGACGGAACAAAGATTCCGCTGTCGGTAGTCTATCGCAAAGAGACGAAGCTCGACGGTTCGGCGCCGCTGCTGCTTTACGGCTACGGATCGTATGGATATTCGATTCCACCGACGTTCTCTTCCAATCGCCTAAGTTTGCTCGATCGCGGTGTGATCTATGTCATCGCGCATATTCGGGGCGGCGGTGAGCTGGGCGAGGAGTGGCGCGACGCCGGGCGCATGATGAAGAAGATGAATACGTTCACCGACTTCATCGACAGCGCTGATTATTTGGTTAAGGGTAAGTACACTTCGAGCAATCGTCTCGTCATCCAGGGCGGTAGCGCCGGGGGGCTGCTAATGGGCGCTGTTACCAACATGCGTCCGGATCTTTTTAAGGCGGTCGTGGCGCAAGTGCCGTTTGTCGACGTGCTCAACACCATGCTCGACGCATCTTTGCCATTGACGACCAGTGAGTACATCGAGTGGGGAAATCCCAACGAGAAGGCGGCTTATGATTACATGAAGCAGTATTCGCCTTACGACAACGTTGGCCACAAAAATTATCCATCGATGCTGGTGAAGGTTTCACTTAACGACAGCCAGGTGCCGTATTGGGAAGGCGCAAAGTTAGTGGCTCGGATTCGTGACTTGAGGACTGACAACAATCCGTTGTTGCTAAAGGTAAACATGGGCGCCGGTCATGGCGGTTCATCGGGTCGCTACGATTACCTGCATGAAGTGTCGTTTGACTATGCTTACATGCTCTGGCAGATGGGACTTTCGGAATAATCGCGGCAGTTGAGGCAAAGAAAACTGTCGCAGGAACACGA
>JBOGOP010000006.1:0-58180 GCA_050747225.1 Pyrinomonadaceae bacterium | reverse complement strand
ACAGGCAGGAATGCCTGTCCTACTCTGGCTAAGTGATGCAGACACTCCTATCCAAATTGTTGGGCAAGAAAATAGATGTCTACTGCGGCGGAGCATCGAGCTTGCGCGGTGAGGTTTTGAAGGTAGAAGAAGGAGTGCTTCACCTGAAGGATAGCGACAACAAAACGTGTTACGTCGCCATAGAGAAGATTCTCGTGGTGTGGGAAGCCAGAGACGAAGAGCATCGCGCCGGTTTCGTGCCCTCAACTCCTTCGGAAAAGTGAATTGACTATTGCACGATCATTAAGCGGGATGTGACGACATCTCCGTTCCAAACAAAAACGCCGGCGCTAGAGAAGCGTCGGCGGTTTCGTTTTTGGGGCGATCCCGTTTTGACTTAGTCGGTGGTCAGCGGCGCCGTTGCCGGAACCTTTCGGAAGCCGTCAATGCGCTTGAGCCAGTATTCGTTGAAAGGTGAATAGACAACGCCATGATGACGTGAAGCGTGATAGAAGCCGTGTTCGTCAGCCACGATCCCGACGTGCGCAAGATTGCTGAAGAAGACCAGCGTGCCAAACTTGTATTGCTCTTCCGCGTCCGGCGCGGCAAAGCGACTCCACAAGGTTCGGGCACTGGCGCGTTCAAAACCTAAGCCGGCCGATTGGTAAATGCTCCAGACAAAACCTGAACAATCGAAGCCTGAAGGTCCGGTGCCGCCCCAGCGATAGGGAGAGCCAAGTCGTACTTCAATCGCCGATGAGAGCAACTGCTGGAATTGGATACCGCCGCCGGGTTTTGTGACGAACGGTTTCGACGCATTGATGTCTTCTTCCGAAGCCAGCGAGACGATGACCGGGTCCTTCTCCACCGTGGGCGGTTCGTAAGTTTTGATAACAGGCTTAACCAGGCGCTCGCGAGCTTCGCCAGTCTGCGCGACGGCCACAAGAGGAAGCACGAGGGCAAAAGAGGCCGCGAGTGCACAGGGGAACAGGTTTTTCAGCAGCAAAGGGGTCAAACTCTCCTTAAATTTTTTCTCTTCGTGTGAGGGGTAACGCCGGGAGGCAAAACGGATTCTAGAAGCCCAAACATTTTGGAACAAGCGGCAATGTGACTGTTTCGCGACGAATCACACGCGATAAAAAAGATGCGAACCAAAAGAGGTCACAGCTGTTTGACGAAGAAGGTGAGTTATACAGGCGGTAATGTCCGAAGATGCTTTATCTTCAAACAGGATCAGTCAATGTGAAGTAGATCTCAGCGATGTTTGGGCAAACTTCGATAGAGATTTACTGCAAAGAGTAGCGTGAGAGCTAGCGTCAAGGGGCAAGTTCCTTTCCTGATTTCGTTGTGCATTTTGAAAATACAGTCAATGCCCGGCAACTTCCTGCGGTTGCTTTGTCGATGAAAGCACTTGATTATCGCTACGCTGGCGAGGTAGCCGCAGCAGCTTCAGCTTCGATAGACCATCCAACGAGGCTGCGAAGCGGCCGGAAGAGTGCTAGCCCCTGGCGAGGCTCTGCGAGCCTGGGGAACCCTGGCATGAAACAACTGAGCCTGCGAAGCTGGCGACAGAGGTTCGCCGCTTAGAACATTTCTGTCGCCCGCTTCGCAGGCTCATTCGCTTTGGTAAATGTCCCCAGGCTCGCAAAGTCGCCAGGGGCTATCACTCTGTCCGCCCGCTTCGCAGGCTGGGTGAATGCTGCCATTCGACTTGGCTTCGGTGAAACAGGGGTCACGCACCGTGTGACGCCGCGTGATAATTCAGTCCTACCGTAATTATTTTCTGTAGAACTTGGTCGTAAGGCAGGCCGCTGTGCGCTGCAGAGTCTGCGAAGTCTTCGCCCTCGGCGATCTGCGGATTCGGATTCGCCTCAAGCAGGTAGAACTGCCCCTCTTCCGTAAGACGATAGTCCAGGCGCGCGTACCCACTCAGAAAAAGGTAACGATAGATTCGTTTGGAAAGACGTTCCAGAGTCTTGTGCTGTTCGGGCGTGAGTTCGGCGGCGCGTGTCTTAACGCCGACTTTTTCCTGGTATGCCGGATCCCATTTGACCTTGAGCGTCGCAATGTTCTCAGAACCTTCCGGCAGCTTCTCCATCACCAGTTCCCATGGCGCATACGTTTGCACATTCTGGTTACCGATCACGCCGACGTAAATTTCGCGTCCCTTTATGTATTGCTCCGCGATGGCCGTCGTCTTGTTCTGCCGGTGAATAAACTCCACACGCTGAGTAAGTTTCTCATCGTCATGAACCACTGACGCCTGTGAAATGCCCACCGAGCCTTCTTCGCTGATTGACTTGACGAGCAAGGGAAACTTCAAACGTTTCGGGCGCCTTACTTTTCGGTTCATGGGAAAGACACCGAAATGTGGCACCTGCAGACGATGGTAGGCCAGGATCATTTTGGTCAGTGCCTTATCGTGAGCCAACGTCATTCCGCGCGGATTGCAGCCGGTGTACGCCTGCCGCATCAGCTCCAGATAACTAACCACGTGCTGGTCGTAAAGCGGATAACCGTGAAACTCCTCGAGCAGGTTGAAGGCGATGTGCGGCTTGTGTTCCATCAGCGCATCGCCGATCACATTCAACTGATTGTAGAGACCTACCGGGAAAACCTCGTGACCCATCTTCTTGAGCGTAGAGATGACGTCGTACTCAGTTTTTATCTCGAGTTTTTCCTTGTCGCTCAGTCCGTCGAGTGAATCGGGAGGCACGAGGTCCTGATGCACCAGGACGATGATGCGCAGCTTCTTCTTCGGCTCGAAAGTCTTGGGGCGTTTCATGGCGATTAAAGGGCGATGCGATGATAACCCGAATGCAGCACGTTCATTACCTGAACTGTCAAAACGATCATTACGCGGCGGCGCGCCTCTCTTTTCGGCGTGGCCGCACGCAGCTTCAAATCTTTGCAGCGGTCGATCATGTTTTCGAGTACATGATCGATGGTGTACTGGTGCACGCCGGTACCTTCGGCGACGATCTGTCGAACCTCACGGCGCACTGAGCGAAGGAAACTCGCAGCGCTCGGCTTTGTACTATGCCGCGGATCGTCTGAGAAGATGCGAAGCAAGTCGCGATCGTAAACTGCGGGCCAATCAAAATTGTACTTCTCTCGCTTACGCCGATAGTGTTCGCGTAGCGTAGTCCGTAGTTCCGAGATTGGTTCTACTTTGGTGCGAGTGCGGTTTCGTGGTTTGGTTCCCGCCACGTCCTGCAACAGGTCGTCGATGTACTCCAACTTTTGCAGGGCAGGCCAACCTTTGTAGCGACGTCGCCAACGCGAGCGCGGTGTTAGCCAAACGGCAAAAGTTTCCGCAAAGTCCTCGGCAGGATGTGCCTGGGCGTACCACGCGGGCAGGTGCAGCACAAACTTGCGGCTCTTCGGTTTTGGTTTATAGAAATCCGGATAACGCTGTGCGAACGATCCGAACAGTTCGCGCCACGGGCGTTTGAAGTGAAGGCGAAATGCTGTGTCGAGCGCATGGCCAGCTTCGTGGCGCAGAATACGCATGCACTCGGGATCGGTGCCCCCTTCCACTTCCAACATTTGCTTACGCTCGAGCTTCATCAGGCGCGGATGGGCAAGATAAAAAGGGATGGCAATTCCGGGAACGCCGTCAGGTGAGAACCATTCTTCCGATAGCCAGACGTGTGGCTTGAAGCGAATGCCGCGCTCGTTTAGTTCGCTATAAAGGCGCTTGATGTGGGGCTCAAGAAAGGAACCCTTGATTTTGAGCGTCAGATCGCAAATGCGTAGATCGAGCAGATGCTCGTCCGTTAGCCGATGCCAGGGAAAGCGGTAGCTCACGCCGCGACTCCCTTTGCTGGCCACATCATCTGGCGGTTGGAATCTCGCGTCAGGTTGGAATAGCGAGAAACTGGGCCGAAATCACGGCAAATTGCGACGGGCATGGAAGCCTGTGGATGACGATTCGAAATCAGGATAAGCGGAGCGGGCTCATTGTAGCGGCGTTCGCGAGTATGCGCTAGCAGGCTCTGTCCGGAGGGGGAGGTAGCCGTTGTAAGCGGTGCTTATGCGCATCAGCTTCCTGGCATCACTCCGGTTTTTAGGAACGACGAGGGACAAAGCTTCTCGACCACACATTCGTCGCAAAGCGGATTGCGGGCTTTGCAGGCCGCACGGCCGTGGGCAATCATCAGGTGCGGAAAGATGACCCAGTCTTTTTTCGGGACGATGGCGACCAGGTCCTGCTCGATTTTTTCTGCGGTTTTCTGCTCGGACAATCCAAGGCGGTGCGAGAGTCGCGTGACGTGAGTATCAACCACGACGCCTGCACTGATCCCGAAAGCATTTCCAAGTACGACGTTTGCCGTCTTGCGTGCCACTCCCGGCAGCTCCAGCAGTTCGTCCATCGTCTGCGGTACTTCATCTCCATATTGCTCATGCAACATTTTGGAAGCGCCTTGAATTGACGTTGTCTTATTGCGAAAGAAGCCGGTGGTGCGAATGTCTCGCTGCAGTTCCTTTGGCGATACCTTGAGATAATCTTCAGGCTTACGGTACTTGCGAAATAGATCCTGAGTGACGATATTCACGCGCGCGTCAGTACACTGTGCCGAAAGAATTGTCGCAACCAACAACTCAAAAGCATTCGAGTGATTCAGGGAACACTTCGCGTCCGGGTAGGCACGCTTCAGTGATCGAATGATCTTGCGAACCCGCGCTTTGAGATCTTGTATGTTTAATGCAGTCATTTCTAAGTACGGTCTACTCTTTGGAGTGCGGTGACCTGTCACCGCTTTGGTTCGTCGCGACTTGTCGCGGCGATCGTTGGGATGAAACTACTCACAACCGTGTGCGTCAAGCCGTACAGGGCAAAAGCGGTGACAGGTCACCGCACTCCAAAGAGTTGTCGCTTAAGCCATCCGGCCGACATCACTTTACCGCTTCCCGTGTGCAATCTTCATCGCTTCCGGCAACCCACGCAACCGTAGCATTGCGAACACGCCAAGCATTGGTCCCGGCGCCAGTATCGCAAACGCGTATTGCCACCCAACAGCTTTAACAAAATAAGGTATCAGTTCGATAGAGATTGTCGTTAGCAGAAATCCCACACAGGTTTGCATCGTCAAAGCGGTGCCGACGTATTGGGGATCGCCAAGCTCAGTTACGCAAGCGGAAAACTGCGCGGAGTCGGCCACCACTGTTGCACCCCAGATTGCGGCGACCACTAACAGCAGGACCGGGTTGCCTCCAAACAGGAAGCCAATCAGCAGACAACAACTACCGCTAATCGCCATCGCCCACGACGTTACGACTGTTCTCCCGACGCGATCAGCTAACAGCCCAGCGGCGACACAACCAACCGCGCCGCAGCCTATGACGAGAAATGAAGCCACCTCCGCTGCCAATGGCGGAGCCTTTGAGACGGCCAGACTTGCCCGAATCATCACCGGAATCCAAACCCACATGGCATAGAGTTCCCACATGTGCCCGAAATATCCGAAGCTTGCGAGACGGACGCCGCGATTGCTGAAGACTGCGATGGCTTGCTTACAGTCAAACCTGGCTGCCGGCAACGCATGCGGTCCGTCTTCGACAAACAGGAGCACGATTAGACCGCCGCCTATGGAGAGCAAAGAAATGAAGAAAATATTTTGACGCCAGTTCTGACTGCCGAGCCCGTTGACTAAATACGGCGACGCTTTGCCGAGGGTTAAAGCGCCAACCAGTACACCCAGGGCCATGCCACGCGATCTCTGAAACCACGTTGCCATGATCTTCATGCCCGGTGGGTAAACTCCGGCGAGAAACATTCCGGTCAGGAATCGAAGCACGATGCCGGTTTGAGCATTATGTGCGTAAGCTCCAAAAGCGGTGTTGGCCAGGGCACCGCCCAGGGCGGAAGCGGCGAAAAGATACCGAACACGAAGCACGTCGGGCAGATTGAGAAAGGCGCTTAGTAGGGTGCCACAGACAAAGCCCAGTTGTACGGCAATCGTTAGCCAGCCGGCGCTTGAGTCGCTCAGACTCCATTCAATGCGCAGTGCCGGCACGACTGCCGATGCGCTAAACCACAGCGACATGCCGAGAAGTTCCGCCAAAGACAACAACACCAGCGCCCGCCACCGACCGATGGCAGGCGTGGGGAAAGTTATTTCTTTGGTACTCTGCTGCTTGAAGTCGCTCATGATTCGAGCGCAGAGAATACTACAAAAAACAAAGCGGCAGGTCGCTATGCCTGCCGCTTTGTTCATTTTCAGCGAGGTTTTTCTTGAAACTAAGCCACGGCCAAAGTGGAGTGGTCGAGCGTAGTCTCCGCTAACCGGAGACCAGCCTCATCATTCCGCTTGCTTCGTTTGTTTTTGTACATGACCATGTCGGCCAGGGCCATCAGGTCTTCCATTGACTGCGTACCCTCGTCATCACGTTGCACAACGCCCAGGCTAATCGAGAGCTTGTAAGGAACAACGCGCAGAGCGTTGTACTCGTCGAACCGCTGCTGTAAACGGGAGACTAGACGCTCGAGACCACCTTCGCGATCAACCACCGCCAGCGCCGTAAACTCATCGCCGCCCAGGCGGGCGAGTACGTCTGAAGGCCGGAAGGTTTCCTTCATCAGTTCAGCAGTCTTCACTAGCGCGCGGTCGCCTTCCTTGTGACCAAACGAGTCGTTGATTACTTTCAAGCCATCAAGGTCGGCGTAGACAACTACAACGTCCTTATTGCCGCGATGAATGGAACTAAGATGCTGCTTGGAGAATGCCAGGAACCCTCGACGGTTATAGAGGCCCGTCAATTCGTCTGCAAGCGAAAGCGTTTGAATCGCAGCTTCCGCGCGTTTGCGTTCAGTGATGTCCTGGATCTGAAAGATGAAGTGAAGCGGTTGCCCGGGCACGTCACGAACCAGTGAAACGTTGGTCGACGCCCAAACATAGTGGCCTACTTTATGGATATAACGCTTTTCCAACTGGCAGGTAAGAATCTCGCCAGAAATCATGCGATATATTTCCGCCAAATCGTTGCCAAGATCTTCCCGGTGTGTGATCGCCTGGAAATCTGAGGCGAGCAATTCGGCTTCAGAGTAACCCACAATTTCGCAGAGTGATCTGTTTACGCGCAGCCAGTTTCCTTCCGGCGATACGAGGGCCATGCCAATCGCCGCGTAATCAAATGCATTGCGAAAGTGTTCTTCGCTATCCACCAATGCCTGGCTTATGCGCTCCTGCTCTGCGATGTACTTATTGAGTTCTTCAACGTGGCGCTTAGCCTGTTCAGCTTGCGCGGCCGAGGTTTCAACGTTGGTAAGATAAGTTCGGTAAGTGAAGTAAACGATGACGATGATTGGAGCGAAGGCAGCGAAGCCGAAAAGTCCCAGGTTCTCGCTCAACCTGCCGACGATTGCCGCGCCCACAACGCCAGCAAAATAGGTTAGTGAACTCCATAAGAAATTTGCACGCCAACTCTGCCATACGCCCATATTCGCTTTCAGCGCAACGCCCACGGCGATCGGCCCGGTATTACAAATGTACTGCACTAAAGCCATTAAACACAGACCAACGAAAAGGTTGGGTGAAAAGCCATCGCGCAGATTCACTCCTGGAAATGCAAGGTAGAACGTCGAGGCGGTAATGAAGGTTGACAGCGCCATCACTCCCGCGTTGAAGAAAAGAGTAGAAGCCTTCCTGCTGAAGCGTACGGAGGAACAAAACGCTTCGGCCGCGGCGAGCACAACAGCCGCTTCGATTCCGAAAAGCAGGATGGCAAGAAAGATGAAAGTATCGGAAACGGCAATTTGCCCGCGAGCTCCTGGGATCTTGATGGTGATTTGAGATCCAACCAACAATGTTAGCAGCGCCAACGCCGCAAACTTGGAACCCAGCAGCGCAAAGGGCATACGGTAGACACAAAGCACGGTTACGGCCGCACCGACTAGTGCAACCGAGAACAGGTACCACTTTCTTAGCTCTTGTTGGTCCGCCATTTCAGTCTCAAGTCATCGCTTTAAACTCGTTGACGTTGGTTGTCGCGGCCCGGGTTAACCAGTGAGTGCCGATCACGTAGGGATCTCCCCACCTCCGCGCAAGCATGACTTGGCAAATAGTATTCCTTTGTTCGTTGTCCTGAACCTGCGAAATAATCAACTAAACCCAACGGCATTTGGCTTCGGAGGCCATGGTTCGGTCAGACGATCCGTCATTCTGAGGTAGGCTTCTTCAATTTGACGGAAACCTTTTTGGGTTTGAAATGTGGCCTGAGTCACTTGCTGCTGAGAGGCTCATACGAGCGCCGTTCTAAGCTAATTCGAATCATGATATTCTGAAGGCCCTTTAATCTGTCCGACATGCTTTAGCTTGTCGCACGTTTCGAGTGTGCTTTTTCCGAAACGTTGCGCAACCGGGCGAAGCTTGTCGAGCATACGCGTCAACGCGCATGAGAGTGAGTTACTCAAACCGTTATGAGTGAGTTCTTCGGATCTTTATCGGGAACGTTGGGCAGGGCATCGGCGTACGCCGACGAGCAACCGGTTCGAGCTGAAATCTACAGCGTAGAGCGTCTTGAGCAATACGCTCAAACGCTCGCAGCCGAGCACAAAACAGTCACCAGGAGGGGACGCGCTCAACTGCTGCCGCGCCTCGAAGATAATGGGCGCAAACTAGTGGCCGCGTATCGCACTCTTGTCGAAGCGATTCGAGATGGCCGATCAATTTCACCGGCGGCGGAGTGGCTGGTTGATAATTTCCATATCGTCGAAGAACAGCTTCGCGAGATTCGCGAGGACTTGCCGAAAAGTTACTACCATGAGTTGCCCAAGCTCGCTGAAGGTGAACTGAAAGACTTTCCGAGAATCTACGCTGTTGCCCTCGCGCTTATCGCGCATACTGACTGCCGACTCGACACAAACACTCTCCGCCGGTTCATCGCCGCTTATCAAACCATCGCTCCACTGTCGATAGGTGAATTGTGGGCTGTGGCGATCACTCTCCGACTCGCCCTGGTAGAAAATCTCCGCAGACTGGCGGTGCTGATAGTGCGGGCGCGCGAAGAGCGCGAGCAGGCCGACAAACTCGCGGACAAATTGCTGGAGCTCGCCTCGCGCCGGCCGGAGGGGTTAGTCGCCCTGGTTTCGGAACGTTTTGGAAAACGCGAGAAGATTCCCCAATCATTCGTAGTTCAACTTACTCAACGCCTACGCGAACAGGATCCAGCTGTTATGCCGGTGATTGAGTGGTTGGAAAAACAACTAGCCTGGCAAGCCACCAGCATCGAGCAAATCATTCATGCTGAACACCAGCGTCAGGCTGCGACGCAGGTAACGGTCGGAAACATCATCACCAGCATGCGCCTGCTCTCGACGCTCGATTGGCGCGACTTTTTCGAGAGCGTAAGCCTTATCGAACCCTTGTTGGGGGCGGATCCGGCAGGCGCCTACGCGAAGATGGAGTTTGCGACGCGCGACCGTTATCGCCACGCGATTGAACGAATCAGCAAGCGCACAAAGTCAAATGAGCTTGAAGTTGCTCGTGTCGCTGTGGAGCTTGCCGAAGATGCCGAGAAGACTGATAACGGAGGAAGGGAAGAAGAGAAACCAAACGCTGAACCCTACCTGCACCACCGCCCGGAATCGCATGTCGGCTTTTACCTTGTTGACAGCGGTCTACATGAGTTGGAGAAAAGCTTTGCCTACCGACCCAAACTCGTTGAGAGGCTGCGCCGCTTTGTTTGCCGTCACGCGACCGGTGCTTATCTCGGAACGCTGGCCTTACTCATCCTGCTGGTTGTAACTCTCCTGGTTTTCGGCGCTTATGTCAGTTCAGCGCCTGCAGACGGATCAAGCCCGAGTTGGTCGTTGCTCGTTATCGCGACGCTACTGGCGCTCATTCCCGCAAGCGATCTTGCTGTCAGCGTGTTGAACTGGGACGTGACCCATTTCCTTCCGCCGCGCCTGGTACCGCGAATGGAAACGGCCACGGGTACTCCTGAAGAAGCCCGCACTATGGTTGTGGTTCCCACTATCTTCTCCAGCGAGTCGCAGGTGAAAGCATTGGTGGAGCGACTCGAAATTCATTATCTAGCCAATCAATCTCAGCATATTTATTTCGCGTTGCTGGGTGATTTTCCCGATGCTGATACGGAAGAATCACCGGACGATGCTCTACTATTTGAAGTTGCCGAAGCCGGAATCACGGAACTCAATTATCGCCACAGCAAAGGAGAGCGGCTTCGCTTTCATTTGTTTCACCGTCGCCGCCAGTGGAATCCCGGGGAAGGCAGATGGATAGGCTGGGAACGCAAGCGAGGAAAGCTGGAAGCGTTTAACCGGTTGCTGCGTGGCGCCAAGGATACCAGCTTCGTCGAAAAGGCCACGGACGAATCGCTGTTGCGGCAGGTGCGTTACGTGATAACGCTCGACACTGACACGCAGCTTCCGCGGGACGCAGCACGCAAGCTTGTAGGCGCGGCAATTCATCCGCTAAACCGGCCCTCTTTGGATCCTACCCTACGACTAGTCACACGAGGCTACGGTGTCGTACAGCCTCGCGTAAGCATTTCGCTGGTGAGCGCTTCGCATTCAAGATTTGCCAGGATTTTTTCTGGCAATACCGGGATCGATCCTTACACAACCGCTGTCTCCGACGTCTACCAGGATCTGTTTGGGGAAGGAAACTTCACCGGCAAAGGTCTTTACGATGTGGATGCATTTCAAGCGGCTTTGGAAGATCGCGTTCCCGAAAACAAACTGCTGAGCCACGATCTTTTTGAATCACTTTTTGCGCGCGCGGCGCTGGCCACAAATATAGAACTACTGGACGACTACCCTCCATCCTACGATGCCTACGCTAAACGGCAACATCGCTGGACGCGAGGCGATTGGCAGATTCTGCGTTGGCTATTTCCCACGGTTCCGGATGCCAACGGGCGCAAGGTTCGCAACCCGCTGCCTTTAATTTCGCGCTGGAAAATTCTCGACAACCTGCGTCGCAGCCTGGTGGCGCCGTCGATGTTCTTATGGTTGCTCGCTGCCTGGACCGTCTTGCCAGGCTCGCCGCTGCTGTGGAGTTTATTCGTCGTCGTGACAATCGCCTTTCCGGTTTACCTGCACGTTACGACCAGCCTGCTGATCCATCCGCGTGGGATTCCCTGGACCAGCCACTTCTGGAGTGTCTGGGGTGACGTAAGAACAAACACCGCACAGGTCGCGTTGTCGCTCATCTTTCTGCCACATCAGGCTTACCTGATGACTGACGCTATCGTCCGTACGATTTACCGCAAGCTCGTTTCGCACAAGAAGTTGCTGGAATGGGTTACCGCAGCGGACGCGGAGAAAGACGCAGGCGGCGGCCTGGCTGCGTTCTTTTGGTTCATGTTGCCGGCGGAGTTGCTGGCGCTGGTGTCTTTGACGCTGACGCTCATTTTTAGACCAACGGCCTACGGAGTGATGGCGGCGTTCGTGGCGGCGTGGCTGGTCTCGCCGTTCATCGCTCACTGGGTGAGCACCTTGCGGCCACCGGAACGCAAGGTCATGAGCCTTGCCGACGTCCAGCTGGCGCGGCGGATAGCACGCCGTACCTGGCGTTTCTTTGAAGCCTTTGTTGGCGTCGAAGACAACTGGCTCCCGCCCGATAATTTTCAGGAAGACCCCTCGCCGATCGTCGCTCACCGGACGTCGCCGACAAACATAGGTCTGCTATTGCTGGCCACAGTCTCAGCGCACGACCTGGGCTACGTTGCGTCGCTGGAGTTTCTCGAACGTATACAACTCACCTTCGCGACGCTCGATAAACTGGGAAGATTTCACGGACATTTTTTTAATTGGTATGACACTAAGACGCTTCAGCCGCTGCAACCTCAATACATCTCGACTGTCGACAGCGGCAACCTGGCGGGCCATGCCATCGCGCTAAAGCAAGCCTGTGTAGAACTACCCGACACGAAACTATTTGACGTCCGCATTATCAACGGACTGGCTGACACGCTCGCTGCCGTTGCAGCCGAACTAGATCGGCTCGGCAGCTTCCGCCAGCGCACAGACGTCGTAACCGTTAGCCAGTTGCGCAATGAGATTGAAGCTTGTGAGGAGCTCATCATAGGTGCGGACCTCGATAGTCTGCCTGCATGGTTTCTGCTTTTTGAATCATTGCAGGAAAGAACTTCTGAAATTGAAGACATCATCAACGCCCTGGCACATGAGCACGGAGAAACCAACTTTAGAGAACTACGTTGGTGGCTGGGGGCGCTGCAACATCAGGTTAGTTCCTGTAGGCGCGATGGAGAGACCCTCGCGCCCTGGGGTCGTTTGCTCTCCGAATTTCAGGCAGTCACATCAGAACGCCCCGAGAGCGCCAACGCTCTGGGATTCATTGTGGTTCTTCTCTACAACGTGTGGACGTTGGCTGAATTGCCGGAAGTTTGCGACAACGCGCTGGTACAGCTAGCGGCCTTGCGCAACGAGTTTCGACAATCCGAGGTTGAACCCCGATCGGTAGAGATTTTCGACAAACTCACGAAGGCGATAGAACAAGGGGCCGTGGCAGCTGGAGACGTCCTGTCCCGACTCAGCAGTCTGGCGCAAACGTCCGAGCAGATGATGGAGGAGATGGACTTCAAGTTTCTGCTCGATCAGGAGCGCAAGGTATTTACCATCGGTTACAACGTGTCGGCCCAGATGGCCGATAATTCTTTCTATGATCTACTCGCTTCCGAAGCCCGTCTGGCCAGCTTTGTCGCGATCGCGAAAGGTGATGTGCCTCAGGAACACTGGTTCCGGCTGGGACGGCAACTAACTCCGGTCGATGGCGGCCGCGCGCTGATTTCCTGGACCGGCACGATGTTCGAATATCTCATGCCGCTGCTGGTGATGCGCGACTACCCGGACACTTTGCTCGATGAAACCTATCGCACCGTGGTTCACCGGCAAATCGAGTATGCCGAAGAACGCGGAGTTCCCTGGGGCATATCCGAGTCGGCGTATCACGTTCGTGACCTGCGCCTGAATTACCAGTACGGCCCATTTGGAGTTCCCGGTTTAGGGTTGAAGCGCGGCCTGATTGAAGATGTGGTCGTCGCCCCTTACGCGACCATGCTTGCGGCGGAGATTAATCCACGAGCAGCAATGAACAATCTGCGCCGCCTCGAGAAGGAAGGAGCGTTAGGCGCCTATGGTTATTACGAGGCCATCGATTACACGAGCGAGCGCCTGCCGGAGGATCATACGCATGTTTTGATTCGCGCCTTCATGACTCACCATCAGGGCATGAGTCTGGTGGCGCTCCTCAATATTCTCCGCGATGATCGAATGGAGAAACGCTTCCACGCGGATCCGTTGGTGCAAGCGACGGAGTTGCTGTTGCAGGAGCGCATTCCGGTGGGAGTGCCGGCAGCGCATCCGCGCGCCGAGGAGGTCTTGACCGGTCGCGTAGCGCAAACGCCTCAGGGTTTGATTAAGCGCGTGTATCACCGCGTCGATACCGAGTCGCCGCGAATTCAGCTGCTTTCAAATGGGACCTACAACGTCATGGTGACAGTTGCCGGTGGCGGCTATTCCAACTGTGGCGCCAACGCCGTCACCCGCTGGCGAGAAGACGTTACGCGGGACAACTGGGGCACTTTCATTTATCTGCGAGATGTGCGCAGCGGCGCAGTTTGGTCGGCGGGCTACCAACCCGTTCATAAGCGGCCACAAGCGTATGAAGTGGCCTTCGCTGAGGACAAAGCAGACTTCTGGCGCACTGATGCCGGCATAAGGACACACATGGAAATCGTGGTGTCTGCCGAGGACAATGCGGAGGTACGTCGCATTTCATTGACCAACACCTCAACGCGCGCGCGCGAGATTGAGCTGACAAGTTATGCTGAGGTGGTTCTCAACACGGCACAGGCTGATGCGGCTCATCCGGCCTTCAGCAACCTGTTCATTGAAACGGAATTCTTCGCGGCTGAGAATGCACTGCTGGCGCACCGCCGCCGACGCTCGAGTGAGGACGAGCCCATCTGGGGCGTTCACGTTGTCGTGGTAGAAGGCGATCTGGTAGGCGCTGTCCAGTACGAAACTGACCGGGGACGCTTCCTGGGCCGAGGCCACACACCGGCCGATCCGATTGCCGTAATGGAGGACCGCCCGTTGTCAAACACCACCGGCGCGGTGCTCGATCCGGTTTTTAGTTTGCGCCGGCGCGTAAGAATCCCTCCTGGCCAAACAGTGCGTTGTTCCTTTAGCACGATCGTCGCCGGCTCGCGCGAGCAAGCGATAATGCTCGCGGACAAGTATCACGATCCGAACACCTTTGAGCGCGAGTTGCGCCTGGCCTGGACCAAAGCGCAGGTGGAGATGAGCCACCTCGGCATTGACGCGGATGAAGCGCACCTGTTTCAGCGCCTGGCGTCGCGCATTGTTTATTCCGATCCCTCACTGCGACCGCGACCTCACGTACTGGCGCTAAACACTCTGGCGCAATCGAGTCTGTGGGCCTACGGCATCAGTGGCGACCTGCCGATTCTGGTTGTGCGAATTGGCGAGGTGGCTGATCTTCCGACTGTGCGCAAACTGGTGCGCGGTCACGAATATTTGCATTACAAGGGACTTAAGATCGATCTGGTTATTCTCAACGACAATCCCACTACCTATCTACAACTTTTGCATAAGGAACTGGATACGCTGCTGCGCACCAGTGGCTTGGGAGTTTTACAGGACAAGCCTGGCGGCGTCTTCCTGCGTCGGACTGACCAGATGCCGGAGGCTGACCGAATTCTGCTTCACTCCGTAGCGCGAGCCGTGATCGTTTGCGAGCGCGGCCTACTCGAGGATCAGCTTGAGCGGCCCGAGGTTCCAGAGCCTTTGCCGCCCACTTTTATTCCTCGCCTGCCCTCTCAAGCATATCCGGAACCCACCGTCGCACGGCCGGAGTTAGACTTTTTCAATGGACTGGGTGGTTTTCATCAGGGCGGACGCGAGTATGTGATCCTGCTTGGCGCCGAGCAGTGGACACCCGCGCCGTGGGCGAACATCATCGCGAACAAAAAAGACTTTGGGTTCCAGGTTACCGAGACCGGCGCCGGTTACACCTGGTCGGTTAACAGCCGTGAGAATCGTTTGACGCCGTGGTCAAACGATGCGATCAGCGATCCGCCGGGCGAGGTAGTTTATCTGCGCGATGAAGACACGGGAACACTTTGGTCAGCGACTCCCTTACCGATTCGCGAAAAGGAACCCTACATCGTCAGGCACGGGCAGGGTTACACCGTTTTCGAACACACCAGTCACGGCATCTCGCAGGAGTTGCTTCTGTTCGCGCCGCTCGAGTCAAAGGTAAAGATCTCGCTGCTGCGTTTGCGCAATCGCACTGATCGGAAACGAAAGCTTACCCTGACGTTGTATAACGAGCTGGTGCTTGGCTTGCAACGCACAACTTCGGCGCCCTACATCATCAGCGAGATCGATCAGCAGGCGGCCTCAATCTTCGCGCAGAATCCCTTCAACAACGAATTCGCCGGACGAGTGGCTTTTGTCGCGACGAATGAAATAGTCTCGAGCGCCACCTGTGATCGCAAAGAATTCCTTGGTCGCAACGGCACCTTGTCGCAGCCGGAAGCGTTGCGGCGCGCAAATCTTGCCGGCCGCGACGGCGCCGGACTCGATCCCTGCGCGGCGCTGCAAGTCACAATCGAACTTGCGCCGCATGAAGGAAGGGAAGTCATTTTTCTGCTGGGCGAGGCCGGCTCGAAAGATGAAGCGCAGGCGTTGGTCGAGAGGTTCGTGCATCCCGCGAATGTCAACGGCGCATTTGAGGATGTGCTAACTCACTGGGACACACTACTGCGGACTGTGGAAGTCAAAACACCGGACCTGGCAATGGACACTATGCTCAATCGCTGGTTGTTGTATCAAACTCTGGCTTGTCGCATCTGGGCGCGGTCAGCTTTCTACCAATCCGGCGGCGCGTTTGGATTTCGCGATCAGTTGCAAGACGTCATGGCGCTCGTCTACAGCAGTCCGGCCATCGCGCGCGAGCAGATAGTTCTTGCCGCAGGGCATCAGTTTAAGGAAGGTGACGTGCAGCATTGGTGGCATCCACCCAGTGGACGCGGCGTGCGCACACGCTTTTCAGATGATCTTCTCTGGCTGCCCTTTGTCGCTACGTTTTACGCAACCGTTACCGGCGACACTTCGGTGTTCGACGAGGTAGTTACATTTCTCGATCAGCCGCCGCTGAAATCTGATGAGCAGGAAGCGTATACGCAGCCCTCTGTGTCGGAGTCAGCCTCAGTTTTTGAACACTGCATCCGGGCGCTCGATCGCAGTTTGGTAGTTGGCGAACACGGATTACCGCTGATGGGCGGAGGCGACTGGAACGACGGCATGAATCGCGTTGGGCATCTGGGCAAAGGCGAGAGCGTTTGGGTTGGCTGGTTTCTCTATACCACGCTGACAGCATTTGCCCCCTTATGCGATCAACGGAATGAAACTCCGCGTGGTGACCGCTACCGCAAGCATCTCGAGAAGTTGAAGAAAGCACTGGCGGAAAAAGGTTGGGACGGCGACTGGTATCGCCGGGCTTACTTCGATGACGGCACTCCGCTCGGCTCAGTACAGAACGATGAGTGCCGCATCGATTCGATTGTTCAGTCGTGGTCAGTGATATCAGGCGCGGCTGAAAGCTATCGAGCGCAGCGCGCGATGGCCGCCGTCGAAGAATACCTGATACGCCGCGGCGATGGCCTGGTAATTCTTTTTACGCCACCATTCGACAAAGGCAAGTTAGACCCTGGCTATATCAAAGGGTACGTGCCGGGTGTGCGCGAGAACGGCGGACAGTATACCCACGCTGCGCTGTGGACCCTGATTGCCTTTGCCATGCTCGGTGACGGTGAGCGCGCCGGTGAACTCTTCTCGCTATTGAATCCGGTAAACCACTCTTCGACACGCGCTGGATTACACAAATACAAGGTAGAACCTTACGTGGCCGTTGGCGATGTTTATGCGGTACCACCGCATACAGGACGCGGTGGCTGGACGTGGTACACAGGCTCCGCCGGCTGGATGTATCGCGCGGGACTCGAATCGATTCTTGGTTTCCAGCTACGCGGGGAACGGTTGCAGATTGATCCCTGCGTGCCGCGCTGGTGGCGCGACTTTGAAATTACTTACCGGCGCGGTCAGGCGACTTATCACATCAAAGTTGAGAACCCACACGGCGTCAGCCGCGGCGTCGCGTCTGTAGTAGTCGACGGTGCGGTTCAAACCGACGACGAGATCCCGCTAACCGATGACGCTCACGTTCATGAGGTTCAAGTGATGCTCGGAGCGAAAGCAGTTACAGAAGAACCCGCCGAACCCGAAAGCGAGAGCAACAAAGAGCGCGCGAACAAGTAGGACAGGACTTTCCGGTCTGTCCTCCGCCACGCTAAACGAATAAGTCTCTTTCAAGAAATCCTTCAACGAGCCTGCGATAGCAGGCGGCAATTCGCGTCAAAGAATAAGCACAATGGAAATTTCTCCAGTCACGCTCGAAGGCCAGCATACGCGCCTGGAGCCTTTGTCTCTCGCGCATCAGGAAGCACTCATCTCAGCAGCGGGCGATGGCGAGCTTTGGAATTCCATCGTTACCATCGTACCCAATCGCGAGACCGTGGTTGAGTACATCGAAGAGGCACTCGCGGCTCAAGCGCAGGGAAGTGAGTTGCCCTTTGTCATCATTCAGAAGGCGACCGGTAGAGTCGTAGGGACCACTCGCTTTTATTACATTCAACCGCAGCAGCGAAACGCTGCAATCGGCTACACCTGGGTGTCTGCCAGCGTCCAACGCACCGCCGTCAACACCGAAGCGAAGTTGTTGCTGCTCACACACGCGTTCGAACCCTGGCAGTGTGTTCGCGTTGAGTTCATCACGGACGTCCTCAACGAACAGTCGCGCGCGGCTATACTTCGGTTAGGCGCCAGGCAGGAAGGCATACTTCGCAATCACATGATCATGCCAAATGGTCGGGTTCGCGATTCGGTTGTCTTTAGCATAATTGCGGAGGAGTGGCCGGAGGTGAAAGCGGGCCTCGAAGCCAGGCTCGCTTCGCTCCGGTAGGACACAGGTTGAGGAAATGTGAAACCAGCCCGACAACGTAGAATCGAAATCATGAAGCTGTCTGGTGTAGAACGATACTATGCGCGTAGGTAATCTTAGCAACCTTTTGCCCGAGGCGATCGCTCAAATCGAAGCGCAGATCTTCGATCAGAAGAATCTACAAGACGTAATGAATTGGGCGTTGTCTGGACCAGCAGGTTCATTCATCCCTCAAGTTGTAGCGGAAGTTGTGGTGCAGGATGAGTTCACACACGATGTCATCATTCCCTGGCGCGACGGACTCGTGCTTGTTTATGACACGACGTGAATGGGAGCGATCGCGGCGGTTGCCGTGTGGGATCACTTGCCCAGCGCCGAAGAGCTTTTGGATGTTCGCTTGGAATCTGGTTGGAGTCCAAGGCCTTCTCTGCTGAAGGCTGGAGATCGCGTAGTGGGCCATGCGGCCTGTGCGGTCACCAATAAATCACGGTAAACAAGAGTTGAGGATTGCTATGAACCTTATGATTCTTAGGTCGTTGATTCTTGGCTTTCTCTTCGTTGCTGGCGTTCCCAACTTCGTTGGGTGTCCAGCCTCGTCTTCCGTGATCTATACCTCAGTGGTGAATAATTGCTAAGGAACATTCCACAGAGACACTGAGATGACACGGAGAAGACCTAAACCAGACACTACGGACACTTCCGCCGCTTCATAACGCTTGCCGAGCCACAGCCGCTACAGCCACTGCAGCCGGAAATATTCACAGGCTTAGAATTCAGGAACGAGCGAATGCGCAACCAACCGCGCCAGCCCACGTAGAGGCCGGCGGCCAGTATTACGCAAGCCACAACTATTGTTTGCCAGTCGAACATTTCTAGCTAAGTCCCAAAAGTCGTCCGCCCTGAAACGTTATTAATGAACCCACGTAAGCAAGTACCAGCATGTAGCAAACCATGAATAGCGGCCAACGCCAGGAGTTTGTTTCTCGTCTGACGACAGCCACTGTTGACATGCATTGACACGCCAATACAAAAAAGACCATCAGCGATAACGCGACAAGCGGAGTCCAAACCGGCGAGCCATCAGGGTGTTTTGCATCGCGAATTACTTCCACGAGAGACTTTGATTGTTCGCTGGAACTGTCACCGACGTTGTAAACGATGCTGAGGGTTGAAATCACCGTTTCCCGCGCCGCAAAGGATGAAATAAGACCAATGCCAATCTTCCAATCGAACCCCAGCGGACTGATTAGCGGTTCGATCACGCGTCCCGCCTGTCCCGCATAGCTGTTTTCAACCTGGGCAGCGGCGGCAGTTGGCTGCTTGGCTGTGTTTCCTGGTGATGTTTTCTGCGATGTCGATCGCGGAAAGGCCACCAGGGCCCAAAGCAGAATTGAGATCGCAAAAATTACCGTGCCGGCGCGTTTAAGAAAAACGCCCACCCGCGCCAACAACGAATGAGCAACGTTGCTTAGGTTCGGCATTCGATAGGGTGGCAACTCCATCACGAAAGGCGGCGAAGGCGCTTTGAGCAAGGTATGTTTGAGTATCCATGCCACAATCACGGCGGCAGCAATGCCGAGCAAATACATGACGAGAATAATCACTGCACCAACTGACAGGAAGCCAAATACCTGGTGGCCGGAGAAAAAGGCCGCAATCATCAGCGTGTAAACCGGCAGGCGCGCAGAACAACTCATAAACGGCGCGATCATGATGGTAGCCAGCCGATCTTTTGGATTTTCGATCGTGCGCGTCGCCATGATTCCCGGAACCGCACAAGCAAAGCTGCTCAACAATGGCACGAAAGCCTTCCCATGTAGTCCAACACCGCGCATCAACCGATCCATAAGGAAAGCAGCTCGTGCCATATAACCACTGTCTTCCAGGATCGTAATAAAGAGGAAGAGCAAGAGGATCTGCGGCAGGAAAATCAATACACCACCGACACCCGGAATGATGCCGCCCACGATCAGATCAGTAACCAGCCCGGCGGGAAAGTGCGCGCGGATAAGATCGGCGAGTGCGTTGAATAGCCTGTCGATCAGATCCATAGGAAGATTCGCCCAGGAAAAGATCGTCTGAAAAACCAGCAGCATCACCAGAAACAAGATCACGGGGCCAACGAATCTATGTGTGGCCAGCGCGTCGATTCGTTCGGTGACGCGATGTCTTCGGCTGGCCCGATCATCAACGGTTCCGGCCACCACCGCTTCAATCCAGCGATATCGTGCGACTAACCGCGCTTGCCACTCTGCGGCGTTAGCTTTCGCCAGCTCACTTCGCTTGTTTTCTGTTTGCCATGCTTGCTGATTCAGAAAAGTGGTGCGGTTGGGTTTCCATCCGCTTTCGGCGGTTTCTAAGACAGCCTGTGCAAGTCGATCAATTCCGAGATGCTGTCTCGCTTCCACGGGAATAACCGGGACGCCTAATGCGTCGCTGAGCTCTTCCACATTGATCTTAAGTCCGCTGCGTTCGGCGAGGTCGAACATAGTTAGAGCGATGACGAGCGGACATTCCGTCTCCATCAGTTGGGTGACTAGATAGAGATTGCGCACCAGACTCGTCGCATCGACCACAACGACAACTATGTCCGGAAGACCCAGGTCGGAATTATTGCCAAGCAGCACATCACGCGCGATCTGTTCATCGAGTGAGGTAGCCTCGAGACTGTAGAGCCCGGGCAGATCGATAATACGAGCCGGCGGACTGTTGGAAGACAGGGACCACAGTCCCTCTTTTCGTTCGACGGTCACGCCGGGGTAGTTGGCCACCTTTTGACGGAGCCCGGTGATGGCGTTGAATAGGGTTGTCTTACCGGCGTTAGGATTGCCCGCAACAGCAATCGTGAGTGATTGCTCAAACCGCGAGGCGTGAGACAGTGCGGTTTCGGGAAACTTTAAGACGGTTGCAGTCATGTTCGGAGCGGCGAAGGCTGGCGCTCAAGATGGAAATAAATTCAATCGGTGTGGTTAGTGACAGTGATGGTTCGAGCCTCGACGCGCCGGAGTAACAGGTCATAATCCCTTACTCGAACCTGAATCGGGTCGCCAAGTGGAGCTGATTTCACGACGCTGATGGAGACGCCGGGCACTACACCCATCTGCATTAGTCGCAGTGAAACAGCGCTATCTCCCTCAATTGAAATTACCCGGGCGCTCATACCGTAGGGACTTGTATCCAGTGTCACAGTTAACCTCCCCGCGCTTTGACCTGGTCGGAATTGAAAACAGGTTTCAATTCCAACCGGATGCCCATCTGCAATTGCCAAGCCGCGCGATTGTCGACTGACGCTCTTCAATACATCGCGAATTCCAAACTGAACCAGAACCTCATTGCCTGCCTCGCTCGTCAGGTGGGAAAATCTTCGCAGCTCAGCTTGGTAAAATTCCACCCCCAGCCATCCGCTAGCTACTGCGCTAAGGACAAATCCCAATGTTGTCTCAGGAATACGACTTGCAGCCGCCTCCTTCGTGATTACCAACGTTTTCTTCATTCATCGGATAAAGCGCAGA
This sequence comes from Pyrinomonadaceae bacterium, assembly GCA_050747225.1. Lineage (GTDB taxonomy): Bacteria > Acidobacteriota > Blastocatellia > Pyrinomonadales > Pyrinomonadaceae > PSRF01. The sequence goes on along the minus strand of JBOGOP010000006.1, from coordinate 36,672 downwards.
AGGGAGGCGAGGTAGCTCAGCTTCAGGCAGGAGCTATCGCAGGGTGCTTTGCTGCGATTATGGGAACCATATTAATTGGTGCGAACCACCGTAGTGCGCCCGTTAGCGTGCGCGAGCAGTTGGCATTTACTGATGAGGCATGCGTTAGCGCCTTGCGACGTTGGCAGACGATCGATGCGGTCAAAGAATGCCTGGTGCTATCTACCTGCAACCGCGTTGAGTTGCTGGCAGTCACCGAGGATTCAGCGGATCAGGATGGAGTCGATCAGTTAACTGATTTCCTGAGTGAAGCCAGCTCGTTATCGAGAAGTGAACTCAGCAAACATCTTTACACGTACACAGGCGAGGATGCCGTTCGGCATGTGTGTCGAGTTGCGTCGTCGCTTGATTCAATGGTGGTCGGCGAGCCTCAGATTCTCGGGCAACTCCGGAAAGCATATTCCCTGGCCACCGAGGCTGGAACAACGGGAACCACGCTGAATAAGCTTTTGCCCCATGCGCTGCACGTCGCCAAGCGGGTGCGAAACGAAACCGATATTGCCGGCAGTGCGGTATCTGTCAGTTACATGGCCGTGGAACTTGGTCGAAAAATTTTCGACTCACTCGCGGGCTACACGGCGTTGGTCATCGGCGGAGGTCCGACTGCCGAACTGGTGGCGCGGCATCTTATCAAGGCCGGGGTTTCACGAGTCTTGTTTGCGAATCGCACCCAATCAAAGGCTGAAGAACTCGCGAGCGCCTTCGCCGGACAGGCAGTGGCGTTAGACAATCTGGTCGACCACCTGTCTGAGGCAGACATCGTAATCTGTTCTACCTCCTCGCCAACTTACGTGATCACACCGGAAATGATCCGGGCGGCGCGCACACTGAAACAAAGGACCATCTTCCTCATCGACATCAGCGTGCCCCGCAACATTGATCCTGCCGTAGGCGAGATCGAGAACGCCTTCGTATTCAATATTGACGATCTAAAGTCGCTGGTGTTGTCGAACATTGACCAGAGACAGAGGGAGGCGAAGCGTGCCGAGGAAATCGTTGAGCAAGAAGTGATTCGTTTTCGTGAAGTGTTGCAGGCATTAAGACTCGGACCTGCAATCAGTCGACTACGCGAAAGGATGCAGGAGATTGCGCGTGAGGAACTTAAGCGTCAGCGACAACATCTTGGCCCGCTGACTCAGGAGCAGGAATGCGCGCTGGAAGTTTTATTGTTTTCCACCATCAGGAAAATCTCACATCCGATTATTACTCAAATGCGCCGCGGCGCGATACAGGTTGAATTTTGAGCGCTACCCTTATCGCCAAACAGTCGCTGACCGAAGCTCCGAAGACTCTTTCAACTTCTGAGCTGCTCCGAAAATACGACGTGCCCGGTCCGCGCTACACGAGCTATCCCACCATTCTGCACTGGGACAATAGGCCGGCGATTGAGGAATGGCTGCAGAGCGTCTCGGACACTCTCGATCTGACTGAGAGACACGGAAGCGGCGCCGCCATATACGTGCACATTCCTTATTGCCGCTCGCTCTGTACTTACTGCGGATGCAATTCGCGGATTACGAGCAGTACCACCGTCGGGCAACGCTACGTTAATACAGTCTTGCGAGAGTGGGAGATTTATCGCGAGCAATTGCTCCGTTCGCAGCCGATTCCAGTTTCCGAATTGCACCTTGGGGGCGGCACGCCTACCTTCCTGTCCGCTGCCGAACTTGAAACGCTCATTAGTGGTCTGTTGAAACACACGCGCACGACTTCAGGCGCAGAGTTTTCAGTCGAATCCGATCCGCGAGTTACTACGCAGGACCAGCTCAACATGCTTTACAGGCTGGGTTTCAGACGCTTGAGTCTTGGCATTCAGGACTTTGATCCGTTAGTGCAATTGGCAGTCAATCGAGTGCAGTCAGAGCGGCAGGTGTGCGCTGTGACTGAGCAAGCGCGAGCGGCCGGTTTCAACAGCATTAATTACGATCTGATTTATGGACTGCCGTTTCAGACTTTGCAAAGTGTCGCGCAAACCATCGAAGCGGTGATGCGCCTGAGGCCCGACCGGATTGCGTTCTACGCTTACGCGCACGTCCCCTGGGTCAAGCCAGGCCAACGCCATTTTACTGAGAAGGACCTGCCGGCCGGCGATCGCAAGCGAGAGCTTTACGAATTTGGCCGTCAGATGCTGGAAGGAGCGGGCTATCGCGAAATCGGCATGGATCACTTCGCGCTCGAAAGTGAATCGCTCTGGCAGGCAGCGCTTGCCGGGAAATTGCACCGAAATTTCATGGGCTACACAGCGCGAGCGGTTGCACCATTAATTGGCCTCGGTGTTTCTTCGATTAGCGATACCTGGGACGCCTTTGCGCAGAATGAAAAGACAATTGAGGCTTACGAAGAACGTGTCGCAAAACGAGAGCTTCCGATTTCTCGTGACCACAAACTCACGCGCGAGGATCTGGTACTCCGGCGTCACATATTGAACCTGATGACGCGCTGCGAAACTTCCTGGGGAACGCCCGAACTCCAGGTTCCGTTTCTCGCGTCAATCGGCGAGAGACTAAGGGAGTTGGCAAATGACGGCCTGGTTCTTTTGTCTGGGACGTCCTGCAAAATCACCGCTGCCGGTAGACCTTTTCTGCGCAACATCTGTATGGCATTTGACGCTCGGCTCGATAGCGGCACAGGAGAACAGAAGCTTTTCAGTAGAACGATCTAAGAACGGTTATGAAACAGGGAATTCTATTGTTGAACTTCGGTGGGCCGTGGACGCTGAGTGACGTCAAGCCTTTCCTCTACAGGCTATTTGCGAACCCGCGCGTACTTGTAGGTATACCAACGCCGCTGCGTCAGGCGATCGCGTTCACGATTTCGCAGTTGAAAGGTCCAGCTTCAGTTAAGAGCTACGAATCGATTGGCGGCGGCTCGCCGCAATTGAAATGGACAGCAATTCAAGCCTCAGGCCTCCACCAGGCGATGCCTGGAAATCAGGTACGGGTGGAAATTGGCATGCGCAGTTCGGAGCCTTCCATTGAAACTGCGTTAAGCAATCTTGAGTTCTGGGGTGCGGAAGAGTTGACGTTGCTGCCCCTTTTTCCGCAGTTTTCTACTACTACCACCGCAACGTGTTTCGACGTGGTCGACGAGACGCTCGCCAAATTGAAATGGCAGCCGAAAATTCACAAAGTGATGAGCTGGCCGGATCATCCGGCATACATCTCACTTTTGCGTTCTTCGTTGGATCAGGCAATCAGTGAGGCACAGTCGAAGCTAAACGGTTCAAAGACGCTATTGCACGTTCTGTTCTCGGCGCATTCTTTGCCGATGAAGATCGTGGAGCGTGGCGATCCGTATCCCGACGACATCGCGCGAACCGTTCGCGCTGTCACAGCGGGGCTGAGTCACCCCTGGTCGCTGGGTTTTCAGTCGCGCAATGGCAAGCTGACCTGGCTGAAGCCATACCTTGAAGACGAAATTCCGCGGCTCGCCCGTGAAGGTGTGGAAACATTGGTGGTGGCCCCGATTAGTTTTGTAAGTGATCACATTGAAACTCTTTTTGAGCTTGACCAGCTCTACGCCGAACTCGCGCGCAAGCATGGCATCAAGCATTACTATCGCGCGCGCTGTTTCAACGGCGATGCGGAGTTTCCCCGCGTCTTGAAATCTATTGTGATGGAGGCTCGCGCATGATTGGCACCCTAAACACGAACCGGAAAGAAGTGACCGTGGTGGGGGCCGGCATTGCCGGGATGCTCGCGGCCTACGCGCTCGACAAGAATGGCTATCGCGTCACGCTCATCGAGGAGAAACAACGTGCCGGCGGACTAATCAAAACGAGCAATACTGAGCACGGCATGGCCGAGAGCGCTGCGCATTCGCTGATAGCTACCGTCGCGGTGCGCGAGTTATGTGACGAACTGAAGGTGCGGTTAATCGAACCTCGCAAGGAGAGCAAAGCAAAGTTTATCGTTCGGGATGGCAAACTCCGGCGTTTCCCTTTGAGTATTGGTGAAACGCTTGGTGCGTTGGGCCACGCTGCTTTTGTTCGGTCGTCGAATGGTGATGCACAAAACCTGGCCGCCTGGGGACAACGGCATCTCGGGAGTTCCGCGTTGAACTATTTGCTGACCCCGTTTGTGCGCGGTATCTACGGCGCACAGCCCGCGGAGCTTAGCGTTACGGCCGCCTACCCGGCGCTCAATGTTCCACCCGGCAAGACACTACTCGGCTCCGTTGTGAACAAGCGACTGAAAGGCTCCTTCCAGGCGCCGGCCAGGAAGGAAAGCAAACAGCGGGTCGCGCCGCGGTTTGGCATGGGCGACCTGGTCTTAAGACTGGAGAAGCGTCTTGAGCGAAACCTTGGCCCGCGCTTTCGTAAGGACGAAAGGATAACGAACGTCCCGGATGCACCGAACGTCATCATTGCCACTCCGGCGCAGGCGGCGGCGCGCATTCTGGAAGGTGTCGCGCCCGACCTGGCGGCAAGTCTTGAGAGTGTCATCTACACACCGATCGTCTCCGCCACGGTCTTCGTGAATCGTGATTCGTTTACTCGCCCCGTGAAGGGAACAGGAGTCTTAATGCCCGCCTGTGAAGACCGGAAATCGCTCGGCATTCTTTTCAACTCTTCTTCGTTTGACGGGCGGGTCAGCGACGAGTCACAGCTCGCTTCGTTTACTGTAATGATGGGTGGTAGCTCTCAACGGCATTGGCTTAGGGCGGACGATGATGAGATCAGGCAGGCGATCAAACTCGAATTATTCAACGTGTTGGGAATTCGCGAGCCGCTGGAGGTGGTGATTCATCGTTGGCCTGCCGCCCTGCCACAGTACTCCTCAGACTTACCTGACGTTTGGCAACACGCGCGCGACACCTGGTGTGCCACGCCGGGCAGAATGCTCTTCGGAAATTACACCGGACAAATCAGTCTGCGGGGAATGATCGAAAGCGCCAATGAGCTTGGACTTGAGCGCAAACTATCAGCGTAGTTCAGAGTCAAGCCTTTAGCTTGTCTGCGCCCAACCAGGGACAAACTAAAGTCTGAACTCCTTGAATCATTCACTAAGGCTTGGCTCGCTGCCCATGCCGTAACAGACTATTCAGCCTGTTCTTTGCTTCCGAGATTGTCCATAATCGTCGCCGATCTATGACGACGCCAATCTCTCCCATCTTTGTAAAAATCTTCTCCAGAGCGCTGCTCGTTTCGTCGTTTCTGATTCTCATTGCGAATGGAGACGCGGCACAGACTGGGACGGACGTTTGCCATGTCTACGTGGTGGACATTGCAAAATCAAGTCGTGCTCTGAAAGCAGTTGAGAGAACTGAGAGCGAAGCAGCAGCTGCAAAGGCGTTGTCCGCAGCTCAGGTAATCTTTCCCGAGTTTCGACCTAAGATTGGTGAGGAGGAACTCACCACGAAGCATTACTCATTTCCCGGCAGCAAGCTGATCATTACAGCCAGCGTTTTCTATACGGACGAGTCAATGGCTTCCCATGGCGAAGGAGCAGACACTTCGCGTAATGATTCAATGTTAATCGGCATAACTGTGTCGAACCGGAAGCAGGCGAGTGCACTTGAAGGAGTGGCCGGAAACGCGACTACAGAAGTCACTTATGACGAACATACGAATAAGGTTCGCGCGAAACAATATGTTAAAGTGCGCGGTCGAATCTATCTTGTTGGCATCGAATGTGACTGCATGGCGGATAAGAAATCCGAATAGCTGGCGAGATTGGATTAGTTGGAGCGACGCGAGACCGTGCCCAACGGGTAGGGTCCTGGTTTAGAAACAAAAGCAAACGATCCACGAAAATACACTAAGTCACACTAACTCTTTTTCGTGCAATTTCGTGTGGTTCGTGGATCGTTTTTCTTTGCCTGACAGAATGAAAAATCAAATTAGGACACCAGCGACCAACGTTTCTGGGAATGACGGATGACTAAAAATAAGAACCTATGGGGTGGCCGATTTGCGCAGGAAGCCGATCCGTCGTTTGCGACGTTTAATAATTCCTTCGCGTTTGATCGCAGGTTATTTGCGGTCGATGTGCGCGCAAGTGTCGCCCATTGCAACGGACTTGCTGCCGCGGGCGCGATCAGCCAGGAAGAAGCCGGTAAAATCAAAGCGGGCCTGCAAGCTATTCTCGAGCATGAAGGTGAGAGTGGCTATTTCGACCAGATGGCGTCGGAGGATGTTCATTCATTCGTCGAGGCGCGGCTGGTAGAGATCGTCGGAGATGCTGGACGCAAGCTGCATACTGGCCGCAGCCGCAACGATCAGGTTGCCACCGATCTGCGATTGTGGTTGAGAGAAGCGATTGATCAAGTGCTGGATCAGACGCGTTCAACTCAGGCAGCGCTGCTGGATTTCGCGGATGCCAACTCCGACGCTGTGCTCCCGGGTTATACGCATCTCCAACGCGCGCAACCCATTCTTTTCGCCCACTGGTGCCTGGCCTACTTCGAAATGCTGGCCCGCGATCGCGAGCGACTAGTGGAAACGCGCAAGCGAGTGAATGTACTGCCGCTCGGATCGGCAGCGTTGGCCGGTTCTTCTTTTGCGATTGATCGTGAAAGCGTGGCGCGCGAACTGGGATTTGAAAGTGTCTCGCGAAACAGCGTTGACGCAGTCAGCGATCGTGATTTCTGCGTTGAATTTGTTGGCGCCTGCTCGCTCGTCATGGTTCATCTGTCGCGACTGGCTGAAGAAGTGATTCTTTATTCGACCAGCGAGTTTGGGTTCTTTGAATTAAGTGATGCAGTGGCTACCGGCTCGAGCCTGATGCCGCAGAAGAAGAACCCAGACTCGATGGAACTCGTGCGCGGCAAAGCGGGTCGCGTTTTTGGTCACTCCCTTTCGCTGCTGACCATGCTGAAGGGGTTGCCACTTGCTTACAACAAAGATATGCAGGAGGACAAGGAAGCTGTCTTCGACGCGTTTGATACGACACAGGCGTGTCTCGAAGTATCTGCGCTGGTGCTGCGAAACGTGAAGCTGAATGTGGAGCACATGCGAGCAGCGGCATCTAAAGGAATGATGAATGCTACCGAACTTGCGGACTATCTGGTGCGCAAAGGCGTGCCGTTTCGCGAAGCGCATGAGACGGTGGGAAAAATAGTGGTTCGCGTGACGGAAAAAGAGATCGAATTGGGCGATTTGTCGCTAGATGAACTGCGCTCATTTTCGGATAGGATTGAAGGCGATGTGTTTAAGTCGCTGACACTGGAGCGGACGCTCGCTTCCAAATCGCTCACCGGAGGCACGGCGCCGGTTAGAGTTGCAGAAGCACTGGCTGCTGCCCGGTCTCGCTTAAGCTAGGAGCAAGGTTGACCGGTCATTCTTGAAGTTATACGCTAGATCTGGAAGCCCCTTCAGACTGAGAGGAATATCGATGGTAAGTCCATTAAAAAGCAACACCGTTATTGATGAGATTGTTTCGGGGCTCTCACGAGATTACCCAGATGAACCTTTTTTACGGGAAGAAATCGAAGAGGTTTTTCAAGGGCTAATCAACAGTTTACGCTGGGCGGCGCTGCGACATGCGAGGGCTGGAGCTGAGTCCGGAGGTTTGTTCAAACTTAACAGGCTGGTTACATCCGATCATTTTTCCACGAGCTTGTTAACGAGGGATGAAATAGTCAATCGCGTAGCGAACACTAGCGGACTTGACACTGAAATCTCGTCGAGCATTCTCGCTGTTTTAGACAGTCTCATTGATGACCAATTGGCGCGGTATGGAAGTTTAGATATGGAGTATGTTGGTACGATTACGAAAGACAGCGATAAGGGTTATGCGATCGAGTTGTCCAGCGATTTACGTATTGCTCCGGGAATGGACATGGGTCGGGGACTAGCTGCTTATTGATAAGGATAAGAAATGTCGGAAATTGCAACCTTACTACACGTTTCGGACTTTCACTTTGACGGGAATCTCACCGAGCAAGGACGCCGACATTGGCGGAGAAACTTTGGTGTTAAGTCCCATGGATTTGGGAAAATCGACGCACTTTCAGCGAAATTTGCAGCACTTGAAGCTGTGGGACTCGGCCCAGACTTACTGCTGGCGACTGGCGATATCAGCACAGACGGCGCTGGGGAATCTTTTGAAGTTGCTCGTGAATTCATAGAAAGCAAAGAGATTCAACGAGGCACGCCAGACCGGCTCGTTACGGTTGGCCTAGGCATGAATCGTGACCGAAGAATAATTGTTCCTGGCAATCATGATCGGTATGCAAAAGAGTCCCGTGTGCCCTATCAGAATCCTACTTCTGCTCTCGAAGCGGCTTTCCAATCGCGCAACAATTATCCCTATGCGGTTGCTTTTCGGCGTAGCGGTGTTGAGAATGATTCGGCCAATCCCGCGCTACTTTTTTTTGTGTTCGATTCAACAGCCCCTGAAAGACTCACTACAACAGTCGCACCTTGGGTGCGAATTGCTCGCGGACGGATTGAAAACGCCGAGTGTAGGTGGTTGGCTAGCCAGATCGAAACCATCACAAAATCGGGAAGGCTAGATAGTCTGGACGGTGGATCGGTAGCGATTGATTATGAGAATGCTGTACGGATTGCCGTGCTTCATCATCATCCAATTATGAAATATCCTCGGAAAGTATTTGATAGGTGGACCCAGATGGAGAACGCCCCTGCGTTTGTAAATGCCTGTTTCGACGCTGGAATGGATCTCGTGCTTTTCGGCCACGAGCATCAAGATTACTGGACTCACGAACAGCGATTAGCAAGGACTACGCCAGGGAAGCCTCACGGTATTTATTTCATTTGTTGTCCTAGTACAGCCGAATTCAGTGAGACCAATAATGGGTTCTTCTATATAGATTTTAACACTGACCATTTTGTGGTGCGCGCGTGCACCTGGAATGGTAAGTCGTTTATTGAAGCATTACCGCGTCGGCATCTTTATGATCGGAGAATTGCCATCGCTTCGAGGGCCCGTAACTAACAGCATAAAGTCCGATGTGCTGGCATTTTGGTTAAACTTTTCGCAATGGCAGCCTAGAGATCTGCAGTCACATTGCGCTTCCGTTATTTAGCAGTACTCTCCGGTTGGATTGTCTCTTGGTAGATATACTTGAGGTCCTCAAGCTTCAGAATCACTGCGGGCTTCACCGCATTTCGATCCCGATCCATGCTGATTATTCCAGTGACGCCGGTGAAATTCTTAGTTTCAGCCAGCGCATCCCGTAACTTAGGGCCTTCCGTCGTGCCTGCCCTTTGAATCGCTTCCGCAAGAAATCTAACTGCGTCATAGGCCAGAGCAGCATGTGCGTCCGGCGTGAGATTGCCGTAGCGTTGGCGATAGGCGTGCACAAACTTCTGAATCGTTTCGGACGGATCGTCGGCTGAGTAGTGATTAGAGATAAAGGCGCCATTCAAGGCGTCGCCACCGAGTTCCCAAAGCTCTGGGGCGTCCCAACCGTCGGCGCCGAGCAAGGGCAACGTCAAACCGAGTTGACGCGCCTGCTTCACGATGATGGCGACATCACCGTAGTAACCCGGAATGTAGATCACATCCGGATTGGCTGCTTTGATCACGCTCAGCTGCCCGCGGTAATCGGCATCACCTTGCCGGTAAGACTGCTTGGCGACAATCTCGCCACCGAGTTTTGCAAAACTAAACTCAAAAAAATCCGTCAAGCCGCGACTATAGGGCAAATTGAAGTCGAGCATGATTGCTGCTCGCTTTGCTTTCAAAGTGTTCACAGCAAACTTTGCCATCACTTCACCCTGAAACGCATCGATGAAGCAGGCACGGAAAATGTATTCACCTGCCTGCGTAACTGCCGGATTGGTTGAAGACGGAGCGATCAAGGGCACGCGCGCCGATTGTGCTTTGGGAGCGGCGGCCAGACTGTTCCCCGAAGCGCCGGCGCCGATGATGGCAACTACTTTGTAACGATCAATCAAGGTACCGGTAACCCGTGCAGCCTCTTCAGGACTTCCTTTGTCATCCTCGATAACGATGTCGATCTGGCGGCCGTTGATGCCGCCCGCTTGATTGATTTCATCAGCCGCCATCAGCACGCCGTTCTTTGCTGACAGGCCGAAGTTGAAGGTAGGCCCGGTAAGATCGCCGAAGAATCCAATGTTCACCGTTGCGTGGTCAACCGCGCTCTTTTGCGGCGAGGCGCAGGACGGCGCGAGCAGGGTCAACGAAAGCAAGATGAGGAGAGTCAGTCCGGTTCTTAGTTGTGTACGTGTTTGCCGAAGCGCAAACAAAGGTGAAATGGAATAGCTTGAGTTACGTGATCTACTCACCAAGGTAGGCTTCTTTAATTCTCGGATCGGCTGCGAGATCCTTCGAGGATCCGTCCATAACAATGCGGCCAGTTTCCAGAACGTAGGCGCGATCGGAATGCTTCAGAGCGGCGTGCGCATTCTGTTCGACCAGCAGGATGGTTGTTCCCTTGCTCTTAATTTCATCAATCGCTTCGAAGATCGTATGGACAACCAAAGGCGCCAGTCCTAAGGACGGTTCGTCCAAAAGGAGTAAACGCGGTTGCGACATTAGGGCGCGGCCGATGGCCAGCATCTGCTGCTCCCCTCCGGAAAGTGTTCCAGCCTTTTGCGACTCTCGTTCTTTCAAACGAGGAAACATGACGAACGCGCGCTCCATTTCTGCGGCAATTGCCCGTTTGTCATTGATAAGGTAGGCGCCCATTTGCAGGTTTTCCCTTACCGATAGATTTGCGAAAACCCCGCGACCTTCCGGCGCCATCGAGATGCCTTTGGCAACCAGCTTGTGCGTGGCCCGACCGCTGATGTCTTCGCCTTCAAAAGTTATTTTCCCATCACGCGGTTGGAGTAAACCGGTGATGGTTCGCAGGGTGGTGGTTTTGCCCGCGCCATTAGCACCGATGAGCGTAACTACTTCGCCCTTTTCCACGTGCATCGAGATGCCGGTAAGGGCCTCGATAGCGCCGTAGTTGACCGAGACGTTGTCTAAAGTGAGCATAATTAACTGTGTTGGGCTTTGGACTTTGGTCTTTGCTTTGAGCTTTGTACTTAGCACTTTGTACTTGGCTTGTCTTTTCAATGTCCGGCAAGGCCTCGACGTTGACCCTGACGAGCAAAGCACAAAGTTCTAAGTACAAAGCTCAAAGCAAAGACCAAAGACCCAAGACCAAAGTCCAAAAATCCAAGGACAAAAACCAAAGACCTAATCACCAAGATACGCTTCGATCACCTTCGGATCGTTTCTAATCTCCTCCGGCAATCCGAGGGCGATAGACTTGCCATAGTCCAGGACCTGGATCTTCTCGCAGACGCCCATCACCACTTTCATGTTGTGTTCGACGAGCAGAATAGTCAGCGAGAAGCGATCTCTTATGCGCTGAATTAACCCCATCAGGTCTTCCTGTTCGGAAGGATTCATGCCGGCTGCCGGCTCGTCGAGCAACAAAAGCTGGGGGCGGGTCGCCAGCGCGCGAACGATCTCCAGCCGTCGCTGACTGCCATAGGGCAAGCTGGTGCCGCCTTCATCCTTCATCCGCGCCAGATCGAATATCTCGAGTAACTCCAATGCAAACTCCCGATGCTCGCGTTCGTCACGCTCGAATCGAGGCAGGCGGAAAACCGCATCGACCAAAGATTGTTGTGCATGTCGATGACAGGCAGTCATGACGTTTTCCAAAACAGACATACTGGGAAACAGTCGAATGTTTTGGAAGGTGCGCGAAACGCCACGCCGCGAAATCTCGTAAGACCGCAAGCCGTCGATTCGTTTCCCCTGAAAATAAATCTCGCCCGAAGTCGGTTCATAAACACCCGTCAGAAGATTGAATACGGTGGTCTTGCCCGCGCCGTTTGGTCCGATCAGTCCATAGATCTGGCCGCGCTCGACGCTCATGTCCAACGCGTTAACGGCTACGAGGCCACCAAATTTTATGGTGCATTTGACCGTCCTTAGCGGTGGGTCTGCGGCAATGGGACGGCCCTGATGCCGGCCGATTACGCGCGCAGCTTCACTCATGACCGAATCTTCTCTGGAAGCCTTGACGGCATCTTGTTCCGGCGTGCCGCTCATCTGTTTTCCTTGTCCTTCTTGCTCTCACTGGCCGACGGCGCTTCCTGTTCGGCTATCGATACTCCACCTGTGCCGCCGACAACTTGAGCTCCCTCCGGCCGCTTTCGCAAACGCTTAAGCCAGGAAAGGCCAAACTCGCGTGTGCCCAGGATGCCCTGTGGTCGCGTCAGGATAATCACAATCAAAAGTGCGGAGTAGACGACCAACCGATATCGTGACAAATCGCCGGGCATTTGTCGCAGCAGCTCCGGCAGAATCGTAATCACCACAGCGCCGAGCACTGCTCCGGTGAGCGATCCCATCCCGCCAAGCACAATCATGATTATGACTTCAAATGAGCGAATAAACTGGAAATCGTTTGTGCTTAAGAATGACCTGTAATGACCGAAAAGAACGCCGGCCAATCCGGCGAGAGCCGAGCTGATCACGAAGGCAAGAACTTTGTAGCGTGTGGTGTTAATGCCCATGGCTTCGGCGGCCAGCTCGTCCTCGCGAATCGAAACGAGAGCGCGGCCGATGTCCGAATGCACAATGTTGTGAACGATCACGATTGAAATAATCGCGAAACCGCCGACCCAAATGAAGTTGCTGTAACTGGGAACTGAAAAACCGGTCGCGCCCCCGACTTTGTCGATGTTCAGGATCACAATACGAATAATTTCTGCGAAGCCGAGCGTGACGATAGCCAAATAGTCGCCGCGCAGGCGAAGGGAAGGAATGCCGACCAGCAGACCTGCAAAAGCCGCGACGAGAGATCCACACGCAATCGCGAGTAAGAAGACGAGCGCGTGCGCCACAGTAAATCCGACAACTGCGGCCAGATCGCGTTCCCAAAATTGCGCGTGATACACAACCAGATAAGCGGAAGAATATGCGCCGATGGCCATGAAGCCCGCATGGCCTATCGAGAACTGTCCGGTGAAGCCCGTAATTAAGTTTAAGGACACAGCCAGGATTATGTTGATGGTGAGAGTCATCAATACGTCGGTGGGATACGCCCCAAAACCAAAACCAAAAAGGCCCTCTTTGCTCATGAATGCGTTCACGAGATAGAGGGCTATGATGATGGCAATGGTCGTTAGGACTCTCTTAGTCGTTGGCATCCTGTTAGCTCGTGACCTGAACCAAAAGCCTGCGCGGCTTTGCCTCAAAAGTAAACTGCGAACCTCTTCGACGCGCTAGCGTCGGCGTGAGTTTAGCCCGGCCTTTTCAAGGCCGGGGTTAGACGAATAATTGCTTTCGAGTCGCGGTAGCGACGCGATGAAACACTTGCAAGACTAGCCCAGTTTCATTTCGTCGCTACGCGACGACGCCAGGTTGTTTGTCCGATGCCCGGCCTTAAAAGGTCCGGGCTAAGCTCATTTCGACGCTACGCGTCGGATCATCCATTCCGCTTCCGGGACTTTTGAGGCAAAGCAAGCCGGTGCAGTCTTCTGGACTAAACCTTTTCCTGAACCGTAGAACCCAGCAGGCCCGACGGTCGAACCAGCAACACGAGGATTAGAATTGCGAACGCGACCGCATCGCGAAACGTTGAGGGAATGCCGACGTTTTGTCCATAGCCGACGACAAAAGTCTCGGCAATGCCAATGAGCAACCCGCCCAGTACAGCGCCGGGGATGTTGCCGATGCCGCCGAGCACCGCGGCCACGAAGGCTTTCAGACCCGTCAGAATACCCATCAACGGATCTATCTGCGGATTGTACTGGGCCGTCAGCACACCCGCGGCAGCGGCGAGGGCTGACCCCAAAGCGAAAGTGAACGAGATGATAAAATCCGTGTTGATGCCCATCAACTTTGCGGAGTTGAGGTTGAAAGAAACGGCGCGCATGGCAGTGCCAACCTTGGTCTTAAAAATAACCCACTGCAGCAGAAGCATCAGCGCTACCGAGACAGCAAAGATTAGGATTTGGGATTTTGAGATGGCGGCGTTCCCAAACAGCGTATAGCTCTGTTCCCTGAGAAGCTGCGGGAAAGCGCGCGGCGCGGCGCCAAGCCTGGCTACAAACAGATTTTCGATCAGCAGCGAAACGCCGATGGCTGCAATCAAGGTGGTCATGCGCGCGTATTTTCTGAGAGGACGATACGCGAAGCGTTCGATTGCCATGCCGACAAGGGCCGCCGCAATCATCGACGCGACCAGCACAACGCTGAGGCCCAACAACGAAGGGCCTGTAGCAAAACCGAGTTGGAACGACAAAAAATAACCAACGAACGCACCTACCATGTAGATGTCGCCGTGGGCAAAGTTGATCAGGCGGAGAATGCCATAGACCATCGTGTAGCCAAGAGCGATAAGCGCGTAGATCGCGCCTATCGTCAGGCCGTTAATCAGTTGCTGAACGAAGGTGTCCATTGAATGATTTCGCCGGCGCTATTTGGGAGATGGTGCGGCCTTTTCAGTCTTGGCGGCCGGCGAAGCCGCTGTCGCTGGAGACGACGCGGGGGCAGCGGCCGGCGAAGTGTTTGAAGTTGCCGGCGCCGCTGGAGCTGCTGGTGCGGTCATACCTTCAGGATAGATTGTCTCCTGGTAGATGTACTTCCTGTCTTGAAGTTTGAGAACGACCGCCGGCTTGACAGCGTTTCGTTCAGCGTCAAGAGAGATGGTTCCGGTAACGCCTACGAAATCCCTGGTGGCGTTGATGGCATCCTTAAGTTGTGGTCCTTCGGTGGTGCCGGCGCGCTTGATAGCATCGGCCAACACTCTCATCGCGTCGTAACCAAGCGCTGCGAGCGCGTCAGGGACGTTGCCATTGCGGGCTTTGTAATCGGCGACAAACTTTTGGATCGCCGGTGAAGGATCATCGACCGAATAGTGATTGGAAATGAAATCACCATTCAACGAGTCGCCGCCTAAATCCCACAGCTGAGTTGAGTCCCAACCATCGCCGCCGAGCAGCGGGACGTTGATGCCCAGTTGCTTGGCCTGCTTGGCAATCACGCCGACTTCGCCGTAGTAGCCCGGGACATAGATCACATCCGGATTCTCTGAGCGAATTTTGGTGAGTTGTCCCTTGTAATCCCGATCGCCCTGAGTGTACGACTGCTTGTCAAGGATCTGCCCGCCCAGTTTCGTAAAGCTCGCTTCGAAGAATTCCGTCAGGCCGCGACTGTAAGGCGAATTGAAGTCAAGCATGATTGCGGCTTTCTTGGCCTTTAGCGTATTGGCAGCAAACTTGGCCATGACAGCGCCCTGGAACGGATCGATAAAACAAACGCGCGAGATATATTCGCCGACCTGGGTGACCTTCGGATTCGTCGACGAAGGCGAAATCATGGGAACCTTTGCCTCTTGAGCCTTGGGCGCCGCAGCCAGCGTGTTTCCCGAAGCGACTTCGCCAAGCAACGCGACTACGTGATCCTGATTGATAAGTTTCGTTACTACTGTGGCGGCTTTTTCCGGACGTCCTTCGTCGTCTTCGGAAAGAATCGTGACTTGCCGGCCGTTGATTCCGCCTGCTTTGTTAATCTCGGCAGCCGCCATTTCCACCCCGGCCTTGGTCGACTGGCCAAAGTTTGACGTGCGCCCGGAAAGGTCTCCGTAATAACCAATGATGATCGGGCCCGTTTGGCCGCCGGCGCCTGGCCCGCCTTTGCGCTCACAGGCAAAGGCAAAAAGGAGAGAAGCAATCAGTCCGAGCGAAAGCAGAGTTCTTTTCATAGTGTCCTCACTGGCGAAAATAGGTTTAGTAGTCGACAGGCGGCGGGCAGCTCCAGTCAGCGGCGCATCCGTCGCAGCGGTCGGGTGATAATTACTGTTAGCTCAGAAACGAGGGTGAATAATAGCTTCGACATGCTTATTGACGCAAACTTTGAAACAGAGGTCGGAGGTCGGAGGTCGGATGTCGGGACGGAAGGAGACGGTCGCGGGCAGGGAATTCTTTCCTTCGGGGTTAGTGACTCGGAAGTGGTACTCCGACCTCCGACCTCCGACCTCTGACCTCTGACCTCTATCTTTGGGGGTGGCAATTACTTTCTCGCTACACTAGACTGCGCCGCATGAACGAGCCGCAACCAAGGCTGGCGCCCGCATTGGGCGACATGAGCAAGGAAGACTTTCGCCGCTTTGGTCACGAGCTGGTTGACTGGGTCGCGGAATACCTGGAGCACGTCGAAGACTTGCCGGTGTTGGCGCAAATAGAGCCGGGAGACCTAAAAGCACAACTACCGGTCGCTCCTCCCGAACAGGGTGAAGCAATGGAGCAGATCATTGCCGACGTGGATCGGTTGATAGTGCCGGCGCTGACCCACTGGAGCCATCCTTCGTTCTTCGCTTACTTCGCAACTTCCACCTCGGCCCCGGGAATCTTTGGCGAACTTCTGAGCGCCGCCTTTGATAACAAAGCAATGCTGTGGCGTACGTCGCCGGCGTCGACGGAATTGGAGGAGGTTACCCTCGATTGTCTGCGTCAGATGATGGGGCTGGATGCGGGAATGACCGGAATTATCTACGACACCGCTTCAGTTTCCAGCATGCATGCGATTGCCGCTGCGCGCGAGGGTGTCGAGTTGCGCATTCGTGAAAAGGGAATGAGTGGCCGTCCCGATCTGCCACAGTTACGGGTTTACGTTTCCGAGCAGGCGAATTCATCAATTGAGAAGGGAGTGATAACGCTGGGCCTGGGCCAACGCGGGTTGCGTAAGATTCCAACGGACAGTGAGTTTCGCATGGACGCCAAGGCACTGGCCGCAGCGATTGAAGAAGACAAAGCGAATGGCGTCATTCCTTTTTGTATCGTGGCCACAGTCGGCACCACGTCAACTTCAAGCATCGATCCGGTGGCGGAGATAATTCCCATTGGCGAAAAACACTCGATGTGGCTGCACGTTGACGCAGCTTATGCAGGTTCGGCGGCGGTCGTACCGGAGTTGCGACATATTCTTAAAGGCTGTGAGCGCGCGGATTCGCTGGCAGTCAATCCGCATAAGTGGTTGTTCACGCCGTTTGATCTTTCGGTGCTGTATTGCCGGCACCTCGATCTCCTGCGTCGCGCTTTCTCGCTGGTCCCGGAATACTTGCGCACGCCCGAGCAGGAACAGGTGCGCAGCGGATCAGACTATGGCGTGCAGTTGGGCCGGCGCTTTCGCGCGCTGAAGTTGTGGATGATCATCCGTTACTTCGGCCATGAGGGACTGGCTGCGCGCATCCGCGAGCACTGTCGACTCGCAAAGCTTTTTGCCTCCTGGGTCGAAGCTGATCCAAATTGGGAATTGATGGCGCCCTTGCCGCTGGCGCTGGTTTGCTTTCGCGCCTGTCCGGGTATCGAAGGGGTAGACGACGAGACACGCAACCGCCGGCTGGACGTTTTGAACGAAGCAATCATGCACGGTGTGACTGCCACCGGAAAAGCGCTGCTTTCGCACACCAAGCTGAACGACAAGCTTACGCTCAGGCTGTCCATCGGCAACATACGCACCACGGAAAAACAAGTGCGCCAGGTTTGGGAATTATTGAATGAGCAATTAAAGTTACTAATGTCCGATAAACTTTAAGAAGCTCCGCTCAAGTTTCTGAAGACCTGTTCTAAGCCCGCGAAGCGCGGCGATAGCATAAAGCCTGGGGTGGAGCGGAGCGGAACCCCAGGGACAGTGGAGTGCGAGGGATGAGCCCGCGACAGCCGCAACAGGATAAGGCTTAGCGGACAACAAACATAATGACCTCCGCACGAGAGTCAATTGGTTTTCCAGGAGGACAACATGAAATCAGCGCGCAACTTTTTTCCATTAACAGTTTTGCTGCTGGTCTGCGGTCTTACTGCGTCAGCGCAGACTGCCGGCGACAACAAGGAATTCAACAAAGACGGCCTGAGTTTTAGTTATCCGAGTGGTTGGGCTTTCAACGACAGCAGCAACAAAGATGCCCAAAAAATGACCTTCGGTCGAACCGACAGCGAGGCCCAGATTACGATCTTTGTTGACCGAGACCACATGACTAAGACAGAGCATATTGCTGAAGCAAAAAAAGTGCTCGTAGATAAGTACGTAGCCGCCACGATGAAGTCCTTCCAAGCGGAAGACCCGAAGACAACGCGCGCGCCCGCCACCTCTGAGATTGGCGGTCTAGCCTCGGAGGGCGTGGAAATTCGCGCCTCGCTTGGCGGGGTGCCGGGGATGGCTGAAATCCAATGGGCAGTGGTCGGCGAACGGCTGGTAGTTCTCACCTTGTTTGGCCCTGATCAGGCTTTAAAAAAAGCAGCGCCGGCCTGGGATACAATGCGCAAGAGCATCAAGATTGAAGCTCCGGAGCCTAAGACACCGCAACCCTCAGCCAGTCCAAAGCCATAACGCCTGGCAGAGTCAGAATACAGAATGAGAAGACAAAGCGGCGGGGGCAAGCCCGCCTTCCCAACCTCGAGCTGAGTAAACTTGAGTCACTAATTTTGGATAATGAAGCTACGCCGTAAATTTTGGAGTGCGGTGACCTGTTACCGCTTTGGTCAGTCGCGACTGGTCGCGGCATGGTTGATTGAAGTTATTGTAAGAGTCGAGGCGTCAAGCCGCCCAGGGACAAAGCGGTGACAGGTAACCGCACTCCAAATGCAATTCATCAAGGAGAGTGTTATCCGAGCCAGTCCCGAGCGCGTCTTCGCATTTCACGAACAGCCGGACGTGTTGAGTCTGCTCATTCCGCCGTGGGAAAGCGCACGGGTGATTCAAGCCGCCAAGATTTCAGACGTGGGCAGTCAGGCAATTATCGAGACTAAAGTTTTCGGTCCGATTACCACGAAGTGGGTGGCGGAACACACCGTTTATGAACCGCCGCGCTTGTTTGAAGATGTGCAGGTCAAGGGACCGTTCCGAAGTTGGCGTCACCGGCATTTCGTTGAGCCCCACGCGCAGGGAGCAACGCTGCGAGATGAAATAGACTTTGAACCGCCGCTTGGTTTTCTGGGGCGCGCCGTTGCGCCTTTACTGGTCCAGAGTAGACTACAAAAGCTTTTCGATTACCGGCACGACGTAACGCGTCGCTGGTGCGAAGGGGGAGGGAGAGGGATGAAGGATGAAGGATGAAAGTGTTTTCTCTAAGTTTCATCCTTCATCCTTCCGCCTTCATCCTTTGATTTCATGCTTACACACATTGTGATCTGGAAATACAATCCGGACGTTGAGCAGGAAGTTCGTGACGAACACGTTCGCTTGCTGCGGGCCCTGGCGTCGATCATTGAAGAGGTTGAAAGTTTGTCAGTCGGCTTCGACGTGGTGAAGCTGCCGCGCTCTTTCGACTCCGGCCTGGTCGCGGTCTTCCGCGATCGCGCGGCGCTTGATGCCTACACAGTTCACCCTGAACACATAAAGGTTGCCGCCTTCGGCAAGACCATCAGCGAGCAGGTGGCGTCGGTGGATTTCGAGAGTTGATTTCTTTCATGAAGCGCTGGAAAAGACTCTTACTGCTACTGCTCGTCCTCGTGGTCCTTTCACAGATCCCTTTTGCGTATCGCCGTTACAAACTTGGTCGTCTTAATGCGGCGATTCAACAACTGAATTCCGAGCGCGTTAAGTCTGAAAACGCCGGCGGCGATACTGAGTTCAAGGGAGTCATCCACGTTCACTCCTTTCTCGGCGGTCATAGCTCCGGCAACTTTGCAGACATCATTTCGGCGGCCCAATCCAATCAGCTCGATTTTGTAGTAATGACGGAACATCCGTCGTCGAACTTCAACACCGCAGAGATGACGCTGAAGGGCAGGCACGGTGGCGTGCTATTCATTAATGGGAATGAAGTCCGCACCGCCACCGGAGATCGCTTGCTGCTAATCCCCGGCGATGCGCAGGCTGCCGATGACAACAAGTTGACGACGCAGGAGATTCTTTCGCGTCGCACTTCTGGCCTGGCCATCGTGGCTTACCCGCAGGAGGTTAAGAGTTGGGAAGCTACCGGCTACCACGGCATCGAGGTCTACAACCTTTACACCAACGCGCGCCAGATAAACCCCGTAGTAATGTTCTTCGATGCGCTCTGGTCTTATCGCAGTTATCCCGACCTGTTGTTCGCTACGTTTTATGAGAGACCCGCAGCAAACCTCAAACTGTGGGACGAACAGGTCAAGCAGAGGGGCGAGCGATTGGTAGCCACTTCCGGAAACGATGCGCATGCGAACATTGGGCTGAGCTTAAACGATTCGTCCGGCAAGACTCTGCTTGGCTTCAAGCTCGATCCATATGACAGAAGCTTTCGCCTGGTTCGCCTGCATGTTCTTGCGCCGCTCAACGGGCGCGTCGATTTTTCCGCGTTTGATGAAGGGTCGTTGCTGTCCGCGATTCGCGCGGGCCATTGTTTCATTGGCTTCGATCTCTTTGGCGACACGACCGGGTTTCGTTACACCGCCCATGATCAGGACGAAGGCAGAATGATGGGCGACGAGATTAAACTCAAGAACGAAGTGCAGTTAACCGTGGTGCTTCCGGTGACCGGACGAATAGTGATGCTGAAGGATGGCGTGGTAGTTCAGGACAGTAGTGCTGTCAGCAAATTGGAGTTTGTAGCTCGAGAGAAGGGAAGTTATCGGGTTGAGGCCTACCTGCCGCAACTGCCGCAGCCGGCTGGCGACCAACCGTGGATCATTTCCAATCCGATTTACGTAAGGTAGTCCGGGTGATGGACAGGAGCTAAACCGCCAAGACGCCGAGAGCACCAAGAAACACAAATAGAACGAATTCTACTTTTCTCCTGAGCCTTGACTGTTGCTTTTTCTTGGCACTCTCAGCGTCTTGGCGGTTTGAATCGGGGAAGAATCGCCCCCAGACACGACAATGCCCCACGAGGTTAATTGTATGGCCCAGTGGGGCAGAACCGGAAAGCTCCGTATTCTAATTATCGTTGGAAGCGGTGCTTAAGTTCACCGTAATTGCTGTAGGGGGTCACTGTGTTTGGACTCCACTCTGGCCTTTTCCCCAAGTGTCAGGGGGTCGCCAGCACAGCCTTCCTTATTCCGTTTTCAAGTGGGCCTAGTCTAAGCTCGCATGGTTGCGCTGTCAAGAATCAGCTTGACTGTAGCCGAAACGTACAAGCGTTAGTGGGACAGGCATTCCTGCCTGTCCACCCCGTTTAGTGCAGGAAGGAGGACAGACAGAAATGTCTGTCCTACATTGCGAATACCCTTCAAACTACCTAATCTTGCTTCGGGTTAGTCATAAATTTGTGACAGTCGTTTTGCCGAACTTACGATAAGCGAAATCATGGAAATCAATCTTGCAACCCCGCGCGAATTCAGTTTCAAACGAACAATTATTAGTCACGGCTGGTGCCAATTGCTGCCGTTCAAAATTGATGACGAAAAGTGGCAGCTAACCAGAACGTTAGACCTGGACGATGGTAAGCCCGTAACGATAACAATTAGCGCAACCAAGCGGGTTCTTGTAATCAACGCGTCTCGCCGGCTCAGCCAGGCTGCCACAAGAAAAGTTGTCGCCGATGTGCGCCATATGCTCAGGCTTGACGACGACATTGCTGATTTTTATCGCTTGCTGGCGACAGATACCGACTTCAATTGGATCCCAACCCAGGGAGCTGGCCGTTTGCTGCGTTCGCCGACAGTATTTGAGGATTTAGTAAAGATGATTTGCACCACCAACTGCTCCTGGGCGCTCACCCAGAAGATGGTGACTGGACTGGTGGAAAACCTGGGACGGGAATCGACCAACGGCGAGCGAACGTTTCCTACCCCTGAAGCCATGGCGCTGATGCCCCTGAAGTTCTATGTCAAGGAAGTCCGTGCCGGTTATCGTTCAGAGTATTTGAAACTGCTGGCTGATCGCGTTGCCTCCGGCTCGCTCGACGTGGAAGCCTGGCTTACAAGTCCGCTGACGACGGCAGAACTAATGAAAGAGATGAGGGGCGTCAAGGGCGTGGGGCCGTATGCCGCCGAGAACCTGCTCAAGCTTCTCGGCCGCTATGACGGTCTGGCGCTGGATTCGTGGACCCGCGCAAAATTTTTCTCGGTACGAAACAATGGCCGCAAGACCACCGACAAGAAGATCGCTCGTTACTATTCACGCTTCAAAGAATGGCGCGGACTGGCGCTATGGTGTGATATGACGCGCGATTGGCTTGATAAAGAATGAGTTTCAAGTTTCGAGTTCAGATTTTCGAGTTTAAGAGCTGATCCTCAGGAGCGATTGTTTTCAAACTGCGTTCCTCAGCCTTTCTACTACCCACCCGCTACCCCTATCTCAACAAATCCAGGGCTGTCGCCCACTCCCGCGGGCTATCCTTATCCTCATACGGATACCTGGGGTTCCGCTGCGCTCCACCCCAGGCTTTACGCTGCCGCCCGCTCCCGCGGGCTGGGTGTCTCGCTTGATTCAGGCGAGGATCTACTTTTTGTGCAAAGCTTACCGACTTCATGCTACCGGTTGAACGCGAATCCAACCTACATCACCACCGGCAAATAACAACTATTGACAACCGTGATGGGCATGGGCGAATCTAAGCGGCACTTGTTTCCCCAGACACGTTGCAAGTCAGCTCGGAATTGCCTATGAAAAGAATTTCCCTCGCAGGATTGCTCGTCACTGCCATCTCCCTGGCCGGCGCGCAAGCGCAAACGCAACCAACCGAAACCTCTTCGCCGAACGTGGAAACCCGTCCGCGCCTGACTCAGCCAGCGCCGGCACAGCGATCCAGTCCGCAGCCGGCGCCAGAAGGTGAGGATGCCGACACGCCGCCAGCGCCGGGAGTGGTGGTCGGAACGATGCCGGATGGCCGGCCGGAAGCGGCGGGGCCAGCTGCCACTGAGCGACATGGAGATCCGCTGGCCGCAGGCGCGCGCAGTCTGTCGCCGCCCCAGATTCAATCGCGAATAGCTGAAGCTGAGCGATTGCTGAAATCACGGCCTTTACAAACTGCGAAAACCTCGCCCTCGATAGATCTGGTTACGCTGGCCGCTTTGGATCGCAACACTGCGCGCATTCATTTGATCACACTCTATAAAGACACTTTTTTGACTAAAGGCTCGGAGATCACGGCGCCTAGTTCATTCGGCACAACGATGAACATTCGCGTGTTGCGCGCAAACGGTGTCAACACAGCAGTGGCAATCTTTGATAGCCAGGGCCGTTCGCTAGTCCCGTTAGTAGTTGAGTTTCCGATTGAGAAGCGGGGCGTATTCCGCGAAATGGCATACTACACTTCGGCGCATCCGGCTCTGCTCTCGCCTGACTTGTCACGATCTGGTCGCGCCTATGTGCACCGCATGATCGATCTTGCGACTAAGCGGCTAAAAGAAAAAGGAATTGTTATTTCACCGCAGATTATCGACGTGGCCGAGCGTCTTTGCTTAGTCGAGCATGTGGATCACGATCGCTTTCGCCTGGAAAATCGTCTGGCGCTGTTCGATGAAATCTACTCTCTCTTCGCTTTGAACGAGCCGGATACCTATCGTTACTCGGTAAGCTCGGCCGGCGCCGGTGGCATGGTGCAAATGATTCCCTGGGCTTACAACCTCGTGCGGCAACGTCATCCGGGCGTGGGTCTTACTCCCGACTTCGTCGTGGGCATGCGTAACCACGCAAACGCGCTGCAGGCAATGCTCTTGTATATGCAGGACACCTGGAACGATCTTGCGGCAAGTGAAGACGTGCAGTATGCGCTAAGTGCAAAGTTGGCGACGCAAACGGAACTACTCGCCGCCGGTTACAATTCAAACGCCGCGCGTTTGCCGCTTTACATCAGACGCGGCGGGGCTTCGTGGAAAACATTGATTCCGCGCGAGACCCAAATTTATCTGCAAATTTATAGAACCCTTGAAGGACTGCTTCCGCAGAAGCCTCATCCAGCCGCGAGCGCACCGCAAGGGAAGAACGGCGCCGCGGTCGGTTCGCCATAGTTCTCGCAATTAACGTGTAATTTACTGTTAGTTTGCGCGGTTGTTCGCCACTCTCTGGTGCACAGCGCGACTCCCGCAAGCTAAGGGTTTTGCGTTGCTACTTCCGCCTACAGGAAAGGCCTTCATGAAAAACAGAGTCACCGCACATCTAACGCGACTTCGCCTGCTGGTCTTCTGTGTCTCGTTGCTGTTTGTTATTTGCGCAAGTCTCGTCGGATCGAGCGTTTCGGTTAATGCCGGAATGGGGCCGCTGCAGACTAAAGCCACGCCGCAGACTATAGCGCCGCAGACTCCAGCTACGCCGGCCACCCAAACCACCACGCCGGCCGAAAAGACCGTAGAAATGGTTCAGAAAAACATTCAGGTACTGAATGGGATGCCGGCGTCGCAACTTGGTGTGGCGATGAACTACATCGCCTCGTCGTTGGGCGTGAAATGCACCTTTTGCCATGTCAACAAGGATGGCAAGTGGGACTTCCCGTCGGATGAGAAGCCCGAAAAGGCAACGGCACGCGAGATGATGAAGATGGTGCGGGGCGTCAACAATGGAACCTTCAAAGGTAATCCCGCGGTCGGTTGCTTTACCTGCCATCACGGCAGCACCTCGCCGGTCCGCGTTCCGCAGTTGCCGATTGCCGAGCCCACGCCTTTCGCAGACACCGCAGCAGCGGCCGCGGCTCCAGCAGCTCCGGTAGAAAAACCGCCAACGGCAGATCAGATATTAGCTAAGTACACGGAAGCCCTGGGCGGTGCAGCCGCGATCGAGAAGCTCAAGACGCGAACAATGAAGGGCACCTGGCTGGGTACAAACGGGATTACGCTTGGTTATGAGGTTTACCAGACAGCGCCTGACAAAATCTATACCGTTCTTAACACTCCGAAGCAGGGTGTTTTTGAAAGAGGGTTCGACGGCCAGGTGGGCTGGGAGAAGAGCCAGCGCGGCCTGCGCGACCTACAGGGTCGGGAACTCTTGCAGCTGAGGAGTGGTACCGATCTTTTCAGAGACATCAAGCTGCGGGGTCAATTCACCCGAATAAGCTTCAGCCGCAAAGACAAGATTGACGGCAGGGATGTTTACCTGTTGAGTGCGATCGGGATCGACGGCAAGGGAGAACGCCTTTACTTCGACGCTCAAACGGGGCTGCTCGTGCGCAGGATCACATCAACGCGAACGCTGGTCGGATTAATTCCTGAGCAGGTGGACTATGAGGACTATCGAGATGTTGACGGCATGAAGGTGCCGTTCACCATTCGCTACCTCTCGGTCGATTCGTTTTTCAGTTCGACCCGGAACTTTACCGAGATCAGGCTCAACGTGCCGGTAGACGAAACTAAATTCAACAAGCCACCGGCGCCGCCGCTGGCACCGTAGACCTGCAGGAAAAGAAAGAGCGGGGGCCAGCCCGCCTTCCGAACCTGAGAGGCATTCTGAGTAGGCTCTCAGGTCCGGAAGGCGGGCTTGCCCCCGCTTAATTACCAGAAGAGGTATCGACTAACTCTGCCACAATTCGTTTGACGTGAATTCTGGTCGTGTCGAGGAAAACGACGCCGTTGTGCTCGCCGTCGGTGAGGATCAGTGGCAACTCGGTGCCTCCCAGAATTATTCCGTCCACGCCCGAACGCTCGTTTAGTTGATCCACGATCTGCAGCAATCTCTCTCTTGTTTCCGGCAGGAAAATCCCGTTCACCAGTTCGTCCATGTAGTGCGTATGGATGTAGTCCTGCTCGACTTCGCTGGGCAAAATGATTTCTATACCCGCACGCGAGAAGACGTTTGGATAGAAGCTCGCCCGCATGGTAAAGCGGGTGCCGAAGAGACCGACGCGCTTCATCCCCAGCGTCTCAGCTTCAGCGCACGCCGTTTCAACGATGCTGATTAGCGGCAATGGGGAGCGCGCGCGAAGCTCATCAAAAACAAGATGCGGGGTATTTGACGCGAGCAAGGCGAAATCCGCTCCGGCTCGCGCCAGCTTCTCGATCGCATCAAGCACATACTCGGTTACAGCCGCCAGCTGGTTGGCTGTGATCAAGTCGATCATGCGTCTCAGGTTGATGCTGTTGAGTATTATTGAGGGATAGTTTCCGGAGCTGGACTGCGCGCGATAGCCGGCGATGATCTGACGGTAATACTCGATGGTTGAGTCAGGCGCGATGCCGCCTACGATGCCTACAGTTTTCATTCCAGTTAAAGCTTGCCGGGATCGATGTAACGCAAACTGTTAGTTTGCGAACCCGTTCCACACCACTCCTTTGAATGTTAAGAACACCCGCAAACTAACAGTTTGCGCTACAAAGACCTATTCCGAGGTTGTTCCGAAGAGGACGTTCACCCAGTAGAACGCGACTGTCCCGCTGCCGATCACCGCACAAGTTGCCACAGTCCGCCACAGGATGTCAGTTCCGGCAAATTGCCAAATTGCGAGTAGCGAAGCGAACACAGCCACCAGGATGCAGAGGCTTGTTATCCAGAAGGAAACACTTCTGACCAGGCTTGGATTCAGGTATCCCCGTCTTGACTCGCGTTGTTGAGACTCAGACAAAGCTTCTCCTCCATCGCTGGAATTCCAGGGGGACACTCCGCCGTGCTTTCGTTGGGTTATGTGATTCTAGACAACCCGAACGAACTTGAGAAGTGTGCAGGCAATAGTTCACTGGGAAGCTTCGCGATCGGGCAATCGTTTTAGACGTCAGCGGGTAAACGTGATTTAGGTTTGAGGCCCGAAGGGCAGGTATTCAATAGCCACGTCCGTTAGGGCGTGGTCGAGATAGTACTGATAAGCCTTTGAGGCCCAAAGGGCCGGCATTTCATGCCCGCACCCGCATTAGGGCGTTTCGTTTGTGCCGCACCTTCGGTGCTATTAGATCTTTCTCGGATCTTGATCCACGCCCTCACGGACGTGGCTATTGAATACCGGCCCTTCGGGCCTGCGGCCGCCGCAGAGTTCTAATATCTCGATCCGGCGCGCCTTTCACCCAGCAGGCGGTAATCCTTTGCCTTGATCGCTTCGACAATTTTGCCTCGTTCCAGGTAAATCGATACTTGCCTGAGATTACTCACGGCCAAACCGATATGAAAGATGACACCGCAAACGATGATTACTTTCGCAAAAGTCTGCCAGCCGCGTTTCCTGAGAAACTCGCTCCAACAGTACAGGCTATACAACATCGCAACCGGAAACGTGATGTAGAAGGTGTGAGAGAGCGGTGACTTCAGCGAAAACAAGAAACTGAAGTACAGCAGCACCACGGTCGCCAGGGTAAAGTATTTGACGGCCTTCCAGTCTTTATGCGAGTGATTTCTTCTAAACCACAAGACAAGCATTGCTCCGCACTGCAAGATGCCTATCAGCGTCAGGAAGACAACTAGCGGAGCCAGCCACAGGTTCTGTCTCATGAAAGCCATTCGCGCCGCTGTGTTTGCGCCGATAAAACGTGGCAGCTCGAAACTCGCAAACGATAAGAAACGTCCCAACACACCCTCCACGATGTTTAATTGCCGCAGTAGATTCTCGGAGCTAAACGCCACAGTTTCGTTCGTGCCTCCCATGCCCGCAGCGAGTCCATACTTGATAAACGTCGGAGCCAGAAAGCTGCCGGTGATGAGCGCCCCGCAGGCGAACCAGGCTAATGATGAAAAAACCTCACGGCCGAATTTCCCGAACTGAAAGTAAAAGGAAAGTGCGACGTAAGGAACCAGCACCACCCATGACAAGTGAAACTGCATAATCCAGAACAGCGCCAGCCCCATCATGAAGTTTGCCCAATGCCGCGCGACCAGTCCGCGACTAAGAAAGGGGTAGGTTTCAATCACTGCTACGAAGAACAAAATGGCTGCCGGCAAAACATATGAAGGATTGTAAATGTGAGTAGAAACACCGAGCGTCCAGGGCGCCGTCAGCAGCCAGGACCAAACAAACCATTTCGGAACTTCCGGAAGTCGCTTGCAGCAATACCACGCGAAAAAGCAAAGACTCGCAAATGACAGAACGTTCAAGAGGACGTACGGCGCTTCCGGTATGGCTAGAAGATAAAACGGAAGTCCGACGACGAGACCCTGCAAGGCGCCGGGTATTTGAATCGTGGGAGTGACATCTGGACCAAAATACGGCCAGGCGCCGGTCGTATAAAATTTCAGACCGAGCAGATAGATCTGCTTTGTATCTTCATCCTGGAATTGAGAGCAGAGACCAAAGCCCAAACGAAACAGGAAAGCCAGAAGCAGAAGGCAAGAGAAAATTAATCGTCTGCTTCGTTGGTTAAGGGGCATCTACGCTTTCGTTTATTGGCGATTTGTGGAAGCCAGCGAGCGACCCGTAAACCAGGGCACCGTTAACAATATGAAGTACGCGAGCCAAACGGTTAGCGAGGCAAAGTAAACGAATCCGGTTTTGAATAGTAAGACCAGGACCAGCAGATCGAGGATGAAATTCACTGCCGCGAACAGCAAACCAAGTCTTAGTCCCTCGGTAGCTTTATCCGGCGCCGTCTTCAAATAGCTTCGCGCAAGCAGATACGTGATGAGGAGCCACAGGATTAGAACTGGAAAACTAATCGCCGGATAGCGAGAAACATAAGGTATCGACGAAATACTCTTCAAAGCCGGCGTCATGAAAACGACCATGCCCCAAACAAACCCAGTGATCCAAATCAACACGGCATAAGCCAGAGCGCGGCCAACTCTTGCAGGCATATTTGCTCCTTTGACCTCTTGAGCTAAGTTCCAATCATTATCCCTCAGTTCCAATCCCGAGCCGCAAGAAAATCCGACGACTGACAGAATAAGAAGTAACGCAGAACGAAGTTCAAAGCACTTAAGTTAGTGAGATGTGTTTTCGCTCCAGCGGAGCGAGATGTTTATAGCAACGGGTACAACCTCAAAACACGTTCGCTCCTTTTGGAGCGAAATGTACCAGGGAACCGTTGAGCCAGGAACCAAAACGAACATTGCGCTCCTACAGAGCGCGGACTAATTGGGGAGGTCAAGCCTATAAACATCTCGCTCCCCTGGAGCGAAAACGGATATAGCTATTTACGATTTTTTGACTTCGTTCTGTTGCACTTCAAACTTGAATCCACCAGATGAAGGTTGGCACCCTGAAAAGGAGTGCAAGAAACGGCCCCCGTCCTACTCGCCCCTGACATTTCTGACTAACTCCCGTAGCTCATTTAGCTCTCGCACCCCTCCGGGGTGCTGATCGTTTCCTGACCTGATCCGGTGGTCTACGCTTCGCTGCGACCACCGGCTACTATCTGCAAGCCCTCCGGGCTGAACCGTCTTTTCCAGACTTGGCTCATCAGCGTTTTGCCGAGTCAGAAATAGAGTCCTGTTGCACTTCGACGTCGAATCCACCATATCCAAACTTGCGGAAGAAACGTCGCTGATAAATTACCGATGAATGGTCGGGCTATAAAGGAATAGCAGACAAAGACACGCTGCATGCAACGGTGAGTCACTTTCAACGCGAATATGTGCGCGGCATTGTCCACACAAAGACCCTAGAGAACGTCTGGAGCCTGTTTAGCGGTCTGTTATTGGTTCTTACCACCAAGTATCCATGAAGCATCTTGATCGTTATCTCGATGGGTTTGAATTCAGGTTCAACAACCGCGAGAACCCTTACCTGTTCCGCGATACCTTGCTTCAACTCCTTCAAAGTTCAAACCTTGAATACAAAGGACGAACGTCAGACAAAAGTTGCTTAGAAGGGTCAAACTAAGCTCCATTCCCTCTCTTTTCCGAACGAAGGACGTTTCCGCGAGCGAAAAGTTAGATACGAGTCGCTTCTCAAACACTAAGGCAAAACCACCTTCGCAGACAGGATGAAAATTCCGACAATAGTCAGATTTCTCAGCAATCTTACTTGTGGATTTACCCCGTACCAAATAGATAATTACCGAATAAGATTGGTTTGCCTGAAGAATCGTGGGCGTTTGAAGCCCACCTCTTGTCCTTCCCAAGGGCCTTTGCTCGAGATAGAGCGAAGGAACGGCTATTGCCACTACGAGCGCGACGGTATTTTTGATTCGAGGAGACGACAGTGATGTTTAGACGTACGTTCGCAATGATGCTTTCGGGATTACTGCTGCTGACAGCGTTTGGATTTCAGGGCGCCGGCGCACAGTCGCTGCCCGATCAGCAGGCAACTGAAAAGATAAGAAGCAAAGTACTGAAGATGGGGGTGGGCACGAACGCTCGCGTGGAAGTCAAGCTTCGAGACAACACCCAGTTTAGAGGTTACATCAGCGACGCAGGGCAGGACTCGTTCACAGTTGTTGAGCGCGGGACAGGTTTCAATAAGACAGTTTCTTATGCAGATACTCAATCGGTGAAGAAGGCCGGTAGTGGAGTGTCCGCAAAGACCTTGATAATCCTGGGTGCAGTCGCCGCCGGTGCAGCGGTAACCTGGGTCATTGTTAAGCCGGCGCTATGCGATGGCGGCGCGCAAACGCGCGGACCCTGTTGACCGCACTCGGAGAATCAAGGAGAGGTGTTGGAGTGCTTTGCCTCAAAAGTCCCGGAAGCGGAATGGATGATCCGACGCGTAGTGTCGAAATGAGTTTAGCCCGGTCCTTTTAAGGCCGGGCATGGGACAAACAACCTGGTGTCGTCGCGTAGCGACGAAATGAAACCGGGCTAGTCTCTGTAAGTGTTCATCGCGTCGCTAGCGCGACTCGAAAGCAGCTATTCGTCCCGGGCTAAACTCACGCCGACGCTAACGCGTCGAAGAGGTTCGCAGTTTACTTTTGAGGCAAAGCCGTGTTGGAGTAGTGGTGCAGTTTTGAGTTATTAGGGTTGACGCCATCAGCGGCCCTTCACGGTTTGGGCGCGGCAACATAATCTTCCAGCAGCTTCTGCGCTCGTATGCCCGGGCTGATCATCGCGAGTTTTTGCCCGCCGTCGTAACCACTAAACACACCGATAATCTCCGCCTTTTGATTGTAGACCGGACTACCCGAATAGCCGTCGTGTCCCTCGATTTTTGCCAGTCTGAATTCCGCGCCCTTCACTACGAAGGGACCGTAGAAGACTCCGCTGCGCACCATCCTGTTTCCATGCGGTCGCGCGATCACCATCAGCTTTTCATCCTTTGAAAGAATCGCTTGAAAGGCCGGGCTCTTCACTCGCCGGCCGAGCTGACAAACCTGGAGCAGCGCCAGATCGGCATCTTTGTCCACTTTGAGTACGGCGGCATGACAGCCGTTGATCTGGATCTCCACTTCCAGTTCATCGCCGGGCGCAAACCCCAATTGAACTTTTTTTGAAACGGTCAGATCACCGGAGACAGCGTGATAGGCCGTCATCACTAATCCGTTGCCGACAACGAAACCGGTGGCGAAAGCATTCGGCCCGTAGTCCAGAAACGAGAAGATGCGCTGCATCGCGTTTGGCTTCTTCTTCGTAAACCTCAGGTCAAGAGAAACGGTGTGGTCTTCCGGCTTGGTTGTAATGGTGGAAGTTTTTTCGGCCCGAGATTGCGGCGTCAGTAGAAGAATTGCAATAACCGAGGCGGCAAGACCGAGCAGGAGTTTTTTCATGTAGGGACGCCTCCTTAATTTGTGTAGCGCCGGTTCCGGTAATTTGGAATGCTGCGTAATGGCGCTTTAGGGCGTACCAGACGCTCTAGCTAGTTGGCGTTTAGCTAAGCAACGCGCGATTAGCGCAATTAGTTGATGAGGTAGTGTTCTGGTTTAGAAACAAAAGCAAACGATCCACGAAAATACACTAAGTCACACTAACTCTTTTTCGTGCAATTTCGTGTTGTTTGTGGATCGTTTTTCTTTGCCTGACAAAATGAAAATCAATTAGGACACCACCGTTCATGAGTTGTTATTTCTGAATTCGCTTGGTTGCCATTAGCTTAACTGACTTCGTTACCAACTTGCGCAAGACATCGACGTCGACATCCGCCAGCTTCTTGATGTATAGGCAGGACTTCGCGGTCTTGTATTTGCCGAGACTCGGCATCAGATCTGAAAACTTGTCGAAGCCTCCCGTGATGTATAGCGTCAGATCGCCTTTGCGCGGCGAGAAGCCGGTGATCATCCATTCGCCTTCGCGTCCGCTTGCATACTTGTAACGATAGCGCCCGAAGCCGACGATGCTGCTGCCCCACATCCTCGGTTCCTCTTTGGTCACAGATCGCATGATGTCGACCACCGCACGACAATCTTCGCGCCGGCCTGCATCCGTGATCCGGTCGAGAAACGCAGACACGCTCTCAGTCGTTTCCTTTGTCTTCGGTTCCGCCACAACTTGTCCTACCGCGACTGGGTAGGCCGGGTGATTAACCGGGCTGGTTCGGACGCGGCGGGGCAGGCATTGGAATCGTCGCACTATCCTCCCCGCTCATTACCTTCTTGGCGCGTTCATAATATTTGAGACGGTCATCGAGGCCGTTGTAACCGCCGTTAATGCGTTTGGTAATCGACTTGAATTGCTGTTGGTCGGCAAGTTCGTTAAGGCCATTTAGTTTCCAAAACTGGCCCGCGATGCGAAAGCCCACTTCCTTGGTCGCCGCCAGCGTCGGGTTATTAACCAGATCGAGGCCGAGCAGGCCGCCATACTTCGTGTAGTTAGCGCGTCCGGTGAGTTGAATTGGTCCGCGTCCTTTGTAGCGTTTGCCGTCGCCGGCTTGCGTGTTGCCAAGATCTTTACGTCCTTCATAAGCGGCGCCGGACGCGATCTCTTCCATGTAACGAAGCTCGGCCGATTCATGGGCCAACTGTGCCAGGAAGGCGGTCTCACGCAGGTAGGAATTAATTTCAAACTCCGTCATCGCTTGTTGGATAAAGGGCAGGTAATCGCCCCGCTTGGCGGCCGGGCAGTTAGGCATGACTTGTCTGAGTTCGTCGTCTGTGACCATGTTTATACTCCCCCAAGGTGAAATTGGAACGCCAAAGCTAAACAGTGTGAGCGGTTGCCTGGATTAGGTGAAACCAGCGAAGGCTGTCGAGCCGTCTGAACGAAAACGCAGGCAAGATACGTCGGGCGGACTCAAGGTGTCAAATAATTTGGTAGTGCCCTAATTTGGAGTGCGCCGGCAGAGCGAAGCGGCGACGGCGCTATGGATTGTTTCGCCAGTAGGATTATCGTCATGCAAATGCAAAGCGGTGTCTCCCGAGTGGTCGGGATTGCCACCGCACTCCAAATTAGGCACTGCCAATAATTTGCTTGAACTTCCTGGCATGATCCACGAAATCACACAAAACTACACTAACAACATCTCGTGTTGGTTTGTGTCCTTTCGTGGATCGTGCCTGGTCCTCGTCGCTGACTTGGCTGATGAGCGCGCTGCGCCGTGTTCTCTAAGAGTTCTCGCATTATTGTCTCCTGGAAAGGAATCGTTGTCATTCCGCGATTGAAGTGACCGACGCGTAGCGTCGAAATGAGTTTAGCCCGTCCTTTCAAGGCCGGGTAACGGACGAACGAACCTCCTATCGCGTCGCGTAGCAACGCAATGAAACCGAGGGGCCCAATACCTCAAATGTTCATAGCGTCGCTAACGCGACGCGAATTCCTTGTTGGGTCTGACCCGGCCTTGAAAGGCCGGGCTAAACTCATGCCGACGCTAACGCGTCGAACCGTTGCGGATTCAACTAAGCTCTCTGCGGCTCCGTCTAAAGTCTCAAGCCCTTGCGGGGCGCAAGCGGTTAATCCAGTAAGCCCAGGCGACCAACAGGCTAAACATTATCAGTCCGCCGATCCCCGCCTTAACCGGGTTCGGGTCTATTCCCGCGGTGAGGTTTCCTCGCCACACGAGCGTCAGCAGTGCCACACCAATCCAGAATGCGTAGCTGCCGGCACGCCTTGTTGGACGCGTCGCGCGAGCATAGATGATCACCGCCAGCAGCCAAAACCCGCCTTCAACGATCAGCGTTGCGTATAGCGAGTTCCATAAGCCCAATCCAAAGACCTGGTGCATTCCAGGAGCGAGCTGCATATCCGGCCGATGGCTAATAAAGTCGAGCAACCAATGACTGAGGACAACTGCAAACAGAAGCAACGCACCGCGGGGATAGCGGCGACGCAGAAAATAGATCGCCGCAAACAGAGCAGCCCAGATGACGTTCGTCAGCAAGCTGTGGCTATAGACGATGTCGCGCCCAATTGCGCGATTCAGGTTGGCGGCCGGTACCACATCGAAATGTTCGATCCCGGCAATTAGCAAGGGAAAGACGAGCAGGTCGGAAAAGAGCGCTGCCAGTATCCAGGTGCCCAGTGAAATTTTTGGTTCAATCCGCTTTGCAACGAATCCGACTGCCAGGTGTCCAACAAGCATGAGGGCCTCCAAATCGATGGTAGTGTCTTAATTCGAAGTTTAGCGCTTCGCAGGTCAGCTCATAAGACGATCCACGAAATAACACGAACTTTCACGAAGAAGAAGTTTAGTGTTGCTTAGTGTGATTTCGTGGATCGTTGCTTTTGCTTTCTAAAGTAAGACCCTACCAAATCGATTGGTTCATTGACTTGCTGTCGTGTTTAGCATACAAAGCAAACGCTTTTCTCATCTCTGGCAGGACAAGTGATACCCGATGAAATCAATTCTAGCAAT
Organism: Pyrinomonadaceae bacterium; assembly: GCA_050747225.1. Lineage (GTDB taxonomy): Bacteria > Acidobacteriota > Blastocatellia > Pyrinomonadales > Pyrinomonadaceae > PSRF01. The sequence continues at coordinate 2,271 of JBOGOP010000006.1, read as the reverse complement.
TGCGACTCTTATGGCGATGTTGTCGCTCTGCAACCTTAGCGAGAAATTGAAGCCCGAAGCGCAGCCGAGTCCGAGTAAATCTACCACGGCCTCAACCGATCGCAATGAAGTGTTGGCGGAGCTATTGAAGATTGAGAAAATAATAACTGACGCCAGCATTAACGGAGATATTGCGACCCTGGCGCCGTACATCGCCGACGACTATTCGGGCGCGGGAATTGATGGCCGAAGCCAGAATAAGAATCAGTTACTCGCTTCGACGAAGTATGAAAAAAACCTCAGATCGTGGACGATTACGGAGGCCCAGCTGGTTAGTCTTGACGACGAGTCGGCAGTCGTGAATTACCTCCAAAGTGTTACCGCCAGAAACGGTCGCACTGCCCGCGCGCGTGTGATCGATACCTTTGTCAGACGCGATGGTCGCTGGCAGGTCAAGTCTGAGCAGCAGACCCTCATCAGATAGAGCCGATTACTGCAATCATTTTTCGTCGCTAATCAACACAACGTCATCCTTGACGCGACCGCGAGCCAGCGAAATTGATCTTAACCCGCGTGAGGTTTTGCGAGGCTCTTCTCCAGTTTAGCGATGCGTGTTGCCAGACGTGCATCACCAATCTTTTCAGTCATCGATCGGAACGCTTTCGTCGCTCCGCGCCAGCGCAATTCGTCGACATCGTCGAACAGCGGCGCGTCGGTTTTTAGTGTCGCGAGCTTCTTGAAGAGCAAAGCTGTCTTGCGGTTGTCCTTCAACAGGTCGCGTGGAAATTTTTCAATCGGTCCATGAAGGTTTATGAGGGTAGCGGCCGTCTTCGGTCCGTAGCCCGCGATTCCGGGAAAACCGTCCGCCGCGTCGCCCACCAGCGCGAGGTAGTCAGGAATGTACTTAGGCGCCACGCCAAACTTCGCGCGCACCGCTTCGGCGTCGCGAATTATGCCGCGTCTGCCGTCCACCTGCACCACGCGATCTGCAACCACACACTGGGCTAGATCCTTGTCAGGCGTCCAGATACAGACCTTCTCGACGCGTTTATCCTGCGCCGCAAGATGTGCCGCGGACGCGAGCGCATCGTCGGCTTCGAGTTCAATCATAGGCCACACGGTCACGCCCATCGCAAGCAGCGCTTCCTCAAGCGGCTGGAATTGTGCGCGCAATACCCGTTCGATACCGGCGCCAGTTTTGTAGTCGGCCCATAGACCGTTGCGAAACGATTCGATGACGTGATCAGTCGCAACGCCGATATGCGTCGCGCCGTCCTCCATCATTTTCACGACTGCATTCAGAACGCCGGAGACGGCGCCGAAGGGCGGATCGGTTTTGCGGAAACGCCGGATGCCGTAGAAGTGACGAAAGAGTTCGTAAGTGCCGTCAACCAGATGAACGATCATTGTGAACCAAAGATTACAGGGAAGACGGGTAAAGGGGAACGGGAAGGGAAGGACAGTCGGCGGGGCCGGGAGTGAACGGTCAACTCCTTGGAGTGCGCCGCCTTGTCGGCGCTTTGGCCAGCGGTAGCCTGGCGCCGCTGGGTTCTTTTCAATCGACAATCTCCGCATAAGCCACCTTAGGCCAAAGCGCCGACAAGGCGGCGCACTCCAAGGAGTTGAACTTCACACAACCTTGATCGTGGCTGCTTCGGCGCAGTGGCACAGGCCTCCTTCCATCGCGTAATATTCGCTCAATGAAAAAATTCAACTGGCAAATCTGGGTAGGGTTTCTGCTGAGTCTGTTTGCGTTTCTGAGCTACCCGTTGCTGTTTGTCAGGTTTCCCGTCACTCGCGATTTTCCCTGGGCGAGCCTGCTGCTGTTCGCATTCGCAGTCGCGCTGGTGCTGATCGGAGTTCGGCGCGCGTTTGCGTCTGATCGACCCCATCCGATCCGTTCGAAGATCGCCGGGGGCGCCCTCGCCACGCTTGCGATCGTGGTGCTCGGCTTTTTTGTTTTTACAGTTTTCATCTGGGCGCGCCTGATGCCCGCTTCCCACGGCGCGCCGCAGGTCGGGCAACAGGCGCCAGACTTTACACTCGCTGATACCACCGGCAGAAGAGTATCGCTTTCGGAACTACTCTCAACGCCGGTCGATGCCAACGCTGGCGCCGCGAACCTGTCTGCTCCGAAGGGTGTGTTGCTGATCTTCTACCGCGGTTATTGGTGACCGTCATGCAACTCCGAGTTGCGGAGCATTGAGCAGAGTCTGGACAAGTTTCGTGAGGCGGGTATCCGTCCGGTAGCGATTAGCGTAGATACGCCCGAAGAATCTCGCGACCTAAGCA
>JBOGOP010000005.1:0-66409 GCA_050747225.1 Pyrinomonadaceae bacterium | reverse complement strand
AGCCGCCACTGACCAAAGCGGTGACAGGTCACCGCACTCCAAAATCGCCGCTCTGCAAAATTCACCGCACCGGTTCGCGCAGCAGCGCGTCTGCGGCTATAGCGGCGGTGCGCGCCGCATTGACGTGCGTCTTCCGCAATCCTGCAATTTGCAGAAGTGCTTCGCCGGTACGCGAGAGCATGCGAAAGAGATCGCCTTCTTCGGCGCCAGTCTCACGAACCAACTTCGTCCACGCTGTTCCGGTAGCCCAGGCAGCGGCCGCGGCAGCCGCCGAGAAGTTCAGCTCAGGCGCAGGTTCTATTCCGAGTTTCCATTCTTCGGATGAAACCTTGAACCCAATGTCTTCAAATTGTGCCAGCGCGTTTACCAGGCCGTCTTCCAGTTCGAGCTGACCGTAGTCGCGATCCTCGTCGGCGGTAAGCGCGGCCACGACGCCGGCTATTTTCTGAAAGTCGAGCGAATTGAAGAGACCGTTTTCGAGTGCCTCGCCAACCAGCAATGGACGATCGACGTGCAGATCAGCCAACCAGCGGCCACGGTCGGTGATCTTTTCCGCGTCGAAATCCAGGTACCCAAAGGCGGCGAGCACGCGCGCACGTTGGTGAAATGGTTCCCAAACCTCCTCACGCAGGCGCACAATGCGGCGCGTTGCCCGTTCCAGTTCTTCTGCATCCGGAAGCACGGCCCACAGCGCCTCTGTGCACCGCGACTTTTCTTCAGCGTCGAGCGTGGCCGGCAGGATTGTCTCGATCTGATCATCCAGAACATTGACCGCTTCTCTTTCCTCACGCTGCGCATCGCGCAAACGCGGTTCAGGAATCACCAGCTCACGGCCGCGCTCGCGCACATCGGCAAATGCTTCGTCGATGAATTCGTCTTTCTGCCGATATACGGGCGCGTAGACTCGTCCAATGCGTTCGAGGGCGAAGCTGCCACTGCGCCCGTCTTCGCGGATCCCACGAACGTTGCCATCCCGTTTTTCGGTTATCAAGACCAACCGGCGGCCGCTGCGGCCAATACCGACAACGCGACCAGGTTGGACTACTTCATCCAACCAGTGATGCAAAACTTCGGCTCGCGTTTGCGGCTGCGATTCATGCAGGCGGGCACGCGCACTGACGAGTCGCTCAAAACCCGCCACCAGTGTTATCGGCAAATCACAACCCGATGCTTTGAGTTTCAATTCGATCTGGTGCTTGCATTCAGTTTGACTCTTTTCAAGTTGCGCGATCCGCAGTGCAGCTTCGCGATGGGCAAAACTTCTTTCCGCAATCTCGCGAACCTGTGCGAAGTTGCCAAACGCATCGAGCAGGTTCAGCAAGGTCGTATAGGTGGCTCGGAACTGGCTGATCAGCGGATCGGGCTGGGCCCGCAACAGCTCTGCGATTCTTTGTGGATCCTGATGCAGGCCCGGTGCGGCAATAACAAACCCCACGTTATCGCGTCCGCGCCGGCCCGCACGGCCTGTCATCTGTTGCAACTCTGAAGCATTTAACTGGCGCCAGCCGCTGCCGGTTCGAGCGTCGGCAACCGTCAGGACAACGGTGCGCGCGGGAAAATCAACACCGGCGGCAACAGTTGCGGTTGCGAAAATCGCGTCGAGCAAACCTGCGCTCATCAACTTTTCAATAACCATCTTCCAGGCGGGAAGGTGTCCGGCGTGATGCGAAGCAACACCGCCTCGGACGATCGTGTCCCAATGACGATGACCGCGTATCTCCGGATGCTGCTCCACCCAACCGCGCATGAACTCGCGCCTCGCCTCGCGACGTTCGTCGTTCTCATCGCGACGCATTAGAGCAGTTTCGGATGCCGCCTGATCGCAGCGCCGGCGCGTCGGCATGAAAACAATCGCGGGTAACAAGTTGTAGGAGCCGAGTGCGCCCAACAGCGTGGCAGGCGGCATCTCCGGCATATGAAGTTTCATATTAAGGAAAAGGTCAAAAGGAAAAAGGCAAAAGTGTTCATGTTTCACTTCTTCCTTTTTGCGGAAACAATTATCGAACCGATGATCTTTGCCAACTCGTCAGCTTCCTGTTGTAGCTCAGATAAACGTTTCGCTGGAATCACTTTCGAGGCACTTAATAAACGCAGCCAATAAACTGTTTCACGCGCTTCCTTTAAAGCAATGGCATTCTTGCTTATGAAATCAAGTTTGCTTTGACCAGCCTGCGCCTCCTCTACATTTGCGCCAATCGATGTTCCCGATCGCAAAAGTTGCCAGCCGAGCGTGCGTGCAACGCCAGCTTGTTCTTCCAGCTGCTGACATAGTCGGATAATGCGTGGCGAGAAATTGAAGGTTCGTTCGCGAATATCTCTCATCAGTACCTTTGCCTTTTTCCTTTTTCCTTTTGCCTTTCCAACAGCCGCACGATCTCCGGATTCAGCTTTCCGTAATCATTCACTAATGGAAGCAGTCGCTTGTCCGGCAGAAGCATAGCGGCTCGCAATGGCACGGGGCGCGCGCCGGGACGGGTGATCACGCCGCAGCGCACGCCGCGCACTTCAGCAATCCAGGCCGCAAACTCATCTGCGTTTCCCACCGTTGCCGACAACAGCAAGAGCCGGATGCGTGGCGGCGTCAGGATGATTGCCTCCTCCCACACGTGCCCGCGATCCTCGTCGCCGAGGTAGTGGGCTTCGTCTAGCACGACCAGATCCGCGTCGACGTCGCTGCCGCCTCTCAAGGAGTCGAAAAGTTGATTGCGATATATTTCGGTGGTGCCGACGATCAGTTGTGCGTCGGTATTGTCTTTCCGATCGCCGGTCAGTATTCCCACGCGATCTTCGCCAAACTCTTCGGCAAACTCCTGGTACTTGGAATTCGTTAGCGCCTTCAACGGCGTCGTGTACCACGCACGACGTCCAGCATCCAGCAAGCGGCGAATCTCTTCACGCGCGATCCAGGTCTTGCCGCTTCCGGTTGGCGCGGTGACCAACACATCTTCGAATTCCAGAGCGGCGAGGGCTTCGAGTTGAAATGGATCGGGCTTGAACGGTTCGGTACGCAGCGGCGTGCCGATTCCGGCCAACAGCTTTTTCACTTCGCCAGACGGAGCAAGCCTGGGCCCGGTTACTTTCACGCTGGGAGAGGCGCTCCGGAAGGATTTTGCAGACGATTCAGAACCGTGCGATCTGCTCTTGTCGCCAGATCGACGCTTCTTATTCACAACTCTGTCACGAGAGCGGCGCATAATCCATTCTAGCTTTGGGCACTCCGCCCGCGAAGTGCTAACGTAGCGACGACGTTGGAAAAGGTTCGCAACGCGCCGCCGCTAGCGCGCGTCTAAGCAGGGGAACATTATCTTTCATTAGGGCGTTTTAATAAGGAATGTCAGCACTTTTTGAAAATTTTGAAGTTAATAAGCAGCCCCGCTGGCCGATCATTTCGAAGTTGTTGGCGGGCTCGCTCGTCATGCACGTCAGCCTCGCCGCTTGTGTTCTTTACATCCCGGGTCTTAGAACGGCGTTTAATATCGCCAGTCTAATTGCTGATACCAGGTTTGTAGATAAGGCCTACGAGAGGACACAAATCGGGGATGACGTGCAATTAGTGGAACTGGCGAGCGGCAAGTTTCACTACCCCGAGGGCTATTTCGCGCCCGAAGGACAGATGCCTGTTGAGCCTCCGCTGCCCGCAGCTCAATCATTTGTTTCACAGGCGCCACCCCCAGCTGTCATGTCAGAGCTTTCGGCTTCTCCGAGTCCCGCGCCGATTGCATCGCCTTCTCCAACTGCCGGCGCGACTGCTTCACCGTCGCAGACAACTGCGCAAGCACAGGCTAGTCCGAGTCCGGGTCAAAGTCCGATGACGGCGGACGATGCACAAACTGAACTTGAGAAGACTGCTGAAAAAAACAACCTGGATCTCCCGAACGAAAATGAGATCAATAAGAAGGCGATGAAAGACTTCGCCACTTATGCCAACGATTTGAGGAAGCAGGGGAAACTCGATCTGAATCAACCGTTTGAGATCATTATCGAAGCAGAACTCGATAAAGACGGCAAACTGAAAAACGCCAAGTTTACCAAGAAGGCGGGCGATGCCAATCTTGTGGACTTGTTTGGGCACATGGTTGCGGCATTGAACGATAGTGGTTTTCTCATTTATCTAAAACCGGTTGACAAGGACAATCCGGGTTCGAAAGTCGTCTTCACAGTAAAGCAAGGCGAGAAGGAAGTGTTGGCGACTGTAGAGTCTGAAGCGTCTTCTGAGGAGAGCGCGCGGGTGCTGGCGAAAGGTTTCCAGCTGGCGCTAACGATTGGGGCGCAGTCGCGCGCGGGAAAAGATGAAGAGGCGCTACTTAGAAACACCAGCGCCGAGCCGGTCGGTAAGAAGATCGTCTTCAATTTTACAATGCCACGGCAGGCTGTAGTTGATCTGATCAAGAAGCAGTTCGCCGAAAAGCCAAGCTAGCGCCGGCCGAAGGGCTGGCTTGATACCTTCTTCACGCTCAACTAAAATCAACAGACTATAAAATACTAGAGAAAAGGCGCGGTTTTCCCGCCGTTTGGGTTTAAGAAAAGACTATGGGTTTCGATAAATTCCTGACTAAAGTATTCGGCAGCAGCAACCAGCGTTACCTCAAATCAATCCAGCCGGTTGTTGAGCAAATCAATGAACTCGAGCCGGGGATAAAGAAGCTTTCTGATGAACAACTGCGCGCGCGCACCGCGGAGTTTAAGGAACAGTTGCAGCAAGCTGTTGCCGGCATCACTGATAAAGACGAGCTTAAGCGTCGCGAACGAGAGGCGCTTGACGAGATTCTTCCGGAAGCCTTTGCCATCGTTCGAGAGGCGAGTGTGCGCACCACCGGAATGCGCCATTTTGATGTGCAGCTGATCGGCGGCATGGTGTTACACCAGGGCAAGATCGCTGAGATGCGAACTGGCGAAGGCAAGACGCTCGTTGCCACGCTGCCTGCTTACCTTAACGCTCTCACCGGACGCGGCGGCGTACACGTAATCACTGTGAATGATTATCTCGCCTCGCGCGACGCGGAGTGGATGGGTCAAATCCATCGCTTCCTGGGTCTCGAAGTCGGTTGTATCCAAAATGATATGGACGACTTCGAGCGGCAAACAGCTTACGCGGCCGACATCACCTACGGCACCAACAACGAATTCGGCTTCGATTATCTGCGCGACAACATGAAGTTTGATCTTGCCACCTGCGTTCAGCGTGGCCACTACTTCGCGATCGTCGACGAAGTCGATTCGATTCTGATTGACGAAGCGCGCACGCCGTTAATTATCTCCGGGCCTTCGGATGAAGCGACTGACAAATATTACAAAGCCGACGCGATCATTCCGCAGCTGAAAAAGGGTGAAGAAGTCGACGGAAAGAAGACCGGCGAATACGTCGTTGACGAAAAACAGCACACTGCGGTGTTGACTGAAGACGGTGTTGATAAGGCAGAAAAGCTGCTGGGAGTTGGGAATCTTTACGAGCCCTCGAACATGGAGTTGCTCCACTGCGTTGAGCAGGCGCTAAAAGCGCATACGCTCTACCGGCTCGATCATCAATACGTGGTGCAGAATGGCGAAGTAATCATCGTCGACGACTTCACCGGACGTTTGATGAAGGGTCGTCGCTGGTCGGATGGTTTGCACCAGGCCGTCGAGGCCAAAGAGGGCGTCAAGATTGAGAAGGAGAATCAGACCCTCGCAACTATCACCCTGCAAAATTATTTCCGTTTGTATGAAAAACTGTCCGGGATGACCGGTACTGCCGAAACTGAGGCCGCTGAGTTTCAAACTACCTACAAGCTGGACGTGATCGTTATTCCGACGCACATGCCAATGGTGCGCAGTGATTATTCCGACGTGATCTACCGCACGCTTCCCGAGAAGTGGGACGCCGTGATCGAGGAAATTAAGGAATGTCACGAGCGTGGCCAGCCGGCGCTGGTGGGCACGGTGTCAGTTGAAAACTCAGAACTGATCGCGAGCCGGTTGCAACGTGAAGCAGTTCCGCACAACGTTTTGAACGCCAAGTATCACGAGCGCGAAGCTGAGATCATTGCGCAGGCGGGACGCAAAGGCGCGGTCACCATCGCTACTAACATGGCTGGTCGCGGCACCGACATCCTGCTGGGCGGCAATCCGGATTTCATGGCCCGTGAGTTTTTGAAGAAGCAGGAAGTCGATCCTGACGAAGCAACAGAGGAACAGTGGACGGAAGCCTTCTCGCGCGCAAAACGGATCGTCGAAGACGAGCACAAAGAAGTAGTCGGAATCGGCGGCTTGCACATCCTGGGCACCGAACGTCACGAATCTCGACGCATCGACAACCAGCTCCGTGGACGTGCCGGACGCCAGGGCGACCCGGGCTCATCCCGCTTCTTCCTTTCGCTTGAGGATGACCTCATGCGCATCTTTGCCGGCGATAAAGTCAAAGCCCTGATGCAACGCCTGGGGATGGAAAAAGGTGTGGCCATCGAGTCCAAGATGGTTTCCAAGCGCATCGAGTCGGCGCAGAAGTCAGTTGAAGGCCGAAACTTCGAATCGCGCAAACACCTGCTCGAGTATGACGATGTCATGAACAAGCAGCGCACGACGATTTATGGTTTACGTCGCGAGTTGATGGAAGTGCCGGACCAGCGCGAATTGTTAATGGCCGATCCGCCGCCGCCGGAAGAACGGGCCAGGAAAGAAGGGGCGGGTGGCGGAGTTGCCTACGATCTGCTTTCCGACTTAACCAAGCAGTATTTGAATCCGGATGTTGCACCCGACGATTGGGACATCGAAAACTACAAGATTCAAATCAAGACTATCTACGATTTCGACGCGGACGTTGAACGTTTGGATATTCCGAATTTTAGTTCGCAGGAAGTCGTTGATGAAATCTGGGAAAAGCTCAAGGTAAAATACGCTGCCAAGGAACAGCAGATCGGACCCGAAGCGATGCGCACCTACGAGCGCATCATCATGCTAAACATCATCGATGCGCAGTGGAAGGATCACCTGCTGTCGTTGGATCACCTGAAGCAAGGCATCGGGTTGGTTGGCTACGGTCAAAAGGATCCGCTGGTTGAATACAAGAAGCAGAGCTTCGACATGTTTCAGGCGATGCTGGATCGCATCGACACCACTACGATTCGCTCGCTCTTCAATTTGCAGATCGTCTCGGAAGAACCACCCGAGGCCTTGCGTCAACGCCGTATGCCGCGCCGGCCAACGCCCATGACCTTCACTGGCCCCAATCAAGGCGCTGCCGCTGCCGGAGAAGAAGCAGGAAAGGTTAAGACCGTGGTTCGCGATCACCCCAAGGTCGGTCGCAACGAACCGTGTCCGTGCGGATCAGGCAAGAAATATAAGAAGTGTCATGGCGCTTAGCCATTATCAAATTTCCCGGATCTCCGTGCGCGTCCCAGGTAACTGCCTGCCGCGTCTCAAAAAAATCCTCCTTCAATGTGCCTTGGTCGGGCTGCTGGGGCTGAACATGAGTCCCAGTGCCCAACAGCTGCCTGAACAAGTCTCCGCGGAACGAGAACAAGGGCTGAAGCTTTATCAAGCTGGTGACGTAGAAGGAGCGATTAAGACTCTTCGCATTGCTACGCGAAAATTTAAAGAGGACGGGATGGCCTGGCACTATTTGGGACTGTCACTTAACCGCCGCGGAAACATAAAAGACGCGCGAAAGGCGTTTGAAAAGGCAGTCAAGTTGCTTCCGAATTTCCCGCCGGCACACAATGCTCTTGCTTACGCTCTCCTCTCTTCAAACAAAGCAGATTTAGCCGAAAACGAGGCGCAAAAGACTTTAACTCTCGACGCGGCAAACCCTCATGGCCATTACATTCTAGGCGCGGTTCAATTAAGGAAAGGCCACTGCGCCGAGGCTAAGACGCATGCGGAAGCGGCACGAGTAAGCACCCCTGAGTTTGCTCTGGCCTACCTACTCAAGAGCCAGGCTACCATCTGTGAAATAGCCGAAAGCTCATTCAAACCGTTTGACTTTCATGGAACAATCTTTAGGACTGCGGCCCCAGCACAAGAGGTTTCTGATGAAGATCGACGGACGAAGGCGAAAAGAACGGCTTCGCGATTTCGCGACGCTGCGGAGACTCTGGAGAAATTTCTTCAACTTGAACCCAACACGACAGACGCAGCGATGTGGAAGGACCAACTGGAGAGTCTTCGCGTCTACGCTGAGCCGGCCGACAAGACTGAAAGTGAACGCTCGACCTTTGTGTCGTATGAGCTGACCACTAAGGCGCACATCCTCGCAAAGCCTGAGCCTGTCTATACCGAACTTGCCAGATCACAGCAGATCACCGGAACGGTAATTCTGAGAGCAGTTCTTGCTGCGGATGGGACTGTAAAGCATCTACTGATTCTCAGTTCATTGCCGGCCGGCCTAACACAGCAAGCGTTGTCAGCGGCCAAAAAGATCAAGTTCATTCCCGCAAGTAAAGACGGACGGCCTGTGTCCACATACGTTCAACTGGAATACAACTTTAACCTCTATTGAGGAGAAGAGTGCTAGTCGCGACCGCCGTATACTTGAGACGTTTGGAAATCAAAATGTGGTTTCGCTGTCATCCAGTTGATCACTGTCTCAGTCTCTACTGAGCGCGGGACGCAGTTTGGTTAGATAGAGTAAACTCCCACTAATTTGGTTTTCGCTCCCCTAGGTATCGCGACTCTTTCCCAATGAGTACTACATCAACCAATCCAGCTGTGCAGGCGATCCTCGGTGGCACCGCTCCCCATCAAGCTCGGTTAGCGGCCGCCAGTGGTTTTTTGCCGCTGCCGCAATCTGATCTGCTTGAAGTGCTGGTGGCGCTGAGGGGCGCCGAGGATTCTGAAATTGCCGAGGCCGCTAGGGAGACGCTCGAGTCGCAAGCTGCGGACGACTTATTAACCGCAGCTAAAAGCAGCGAAACCTCTCCCGCCGTGCTTGATTTTCTGGCAGCGTTTCTAAAAAACAATCGCGAGATTCATGAAGCTGTCATTCTGAACAACCGAACTCCGGATGAGGCGATCGCTGGTTTGGCTTCGACTACATCCGATAGTACGTTGCTGGATCTAATCGCTACCAATCAACAGCGACTCGTCCGCTTTCCGAAAATCATAGATGCGATCCTGGCAAACTCGGATCGCTCTGGGGAAGCTGAACGACGCGCCAGGGAGACACGGCAGGAGTTTTTTGAGAAGGAAAGAGGCGCCCAACAGATTGCCCAGGAGCTTCGAAGCCGGGGCAACAGCGCCGCCGCAGAGTTTTTTGAGAGCGCTGACCTGACTGGCGGGTTGAGTATTGACGACGCCTGGTTAATTGCCCAACACATCGAAGTCTCAGACGCTGAACTGGACAACTCCTGGTTGCCGACGGAACGTTATGAAGACCTGAAGGTGGAAACTCAGGAGGAACGTCTCGCCAACTTCAACCGGGCGGTCGAATCTGAACGGCTTGAAGTGGGCGAGCTTCCACCCGAACGCGTTTCTCTGATGCGGTCGCTGATGTTCATGAATACAAAAGATCGTCTGAAGCTGGCAATGAAAGGTGACCGCGAAGCTCGCGGTATCCTGATTCGTGATTCAAATAGAATGGTAGCAACGGCAGTGATTCATAATCCGCGAGTTACCGATCAGGAGGTGGAAAACATTGCGGCCATGCGGACTGTGGCTGCTGAAGTGCTGCGACTGATTGCACTCAATCGCAGCTGGGCCCGTTCCTATCCCGTCATTCATAATCTTGTTCGCAACCCGCGCACGCCAGTTCCGACAGTGCTCACTACTCTGCCCCGCATTCGCACCAAAGACCTAAAAAGCCTGACTCAAAATCGAAACGTACCAGAAGCTACTCGCCGCCAGGCCCAACGCCTGTCTGAAGCCCGCTCCGGTGAGTGAAACCCGTTGAGAGAATTGAGACCTGAACCGTTTCTTCCAATCGAATGTCACGAGAAGTTTGTAAAGTTGTGCTTGACACGTTACAGACAATTGGTGTAATTTCGCACACGAACACGCTATTCAATTTGACATGGTGCCTTTCGAAAAGGGACGCGGCTTAATTCTGGTCCGTGCCGCAAGGCTTTATCCACCCGCTGATCGCACCCCTTGGTTCAAAGGATCGGTCCCCAGTGACGATTCTCAGTTCTTTGCCACCCCTGAAGTTGACCCGAACCTGCCGGAAAGTATTTGCCCCGCCAATCTTAACTGATTGGCGGGGCACCTCTCTTTTGAGCAGCTTGGATTCCGACTACTTTCCGGCGAGAACCTTTTCGTTTTGTGGTACTGGCCGTCCGTTAGAAACGGAAGGACGAATCTCTTCTTCTCTTCCGCTCATCTCCGCAAAGAGTTTTTCATACTGGTCAACAACTCGGTCCCAATCATAATACCGCTGCACTCTAACCTGGGCCCGGTTGCGATAACTCTGAACTAAAGAACCGTCTCGCAAAACTCGCTGCAGTTTATCCGCCAGGTCAAACTCGTTCTCATAAGGTATGCCGGCGTCTCCCACGGCCTCAATGTTTTCCGGAGTCGCCAAGGTCAGCACACAGTTGCCGTAGCCCATTGCTTCCAGAAGGGCAGGATGTGTTCCTCCCACTTCTGTAGCATGCACGTAACAATAGGCGTTCTGCTGTAACGCGCGATAGTCCTGACCGAATACAAAACCCGTAAAAACGATGCGCTTGTCACCACGCGCGCGCTCTTTCAAGTCTGTGATGTAGTCATGGGCGTAGGGAGCATCGCCGACTATCAGCAGCCGATAGGCGGTGCGCACTCTCTTGAAAGCCTCTATCACCAGGCGGGCATTGTTTTCGGGTTCCAGCCGGGAGACGTATAGAACATACCGATTCGGCTCCGCACGCCAACGCCGCACTGCGGCGCGATCCGGGCGCCGTTCTACTTCCGAGCCGTAGGCGATCATTTCTGACGGCGCGTTATAACGCGCCATGTAGTAATCCTGAATAACCTGTGCGTCCGTTATCATGACGTTTGGTAACATGGTTGCTAAACGCTCTACCGCTAAGTAGTAGCGCCGCCCCAACCAACCCCATTTCTTCCTTTTGTGTTCGAGGCCGTCAACGTTGAGAGCTATCGGCGTGCCGGTGAGCCTGAGGATGGGAGCGAACGGGGCATTAGCTGCGTTACAGATCAAGGCGGCGTCAAACCGCGACGGGACGGCGTGGACAGCAGAAAGAAAGCAGTGGACAACGGTATCAAAGTACTTGTGCCGAATGGTGGGCAGAACTTTCAGCCGGACACCGTGATACTCCAATTGGCGCGGTGAAATGTAGTGTGCTCGGCCATACACCGTGACCTCATGGCCGCGGGCTACAAGCCTGGTTGATAAATGTTCAGCGAAGGTTTCGAATCCGCCGTAGCTGGCCGGGATGCCCCGAGTTCCGAGAATAGCGATGCGCATAGAGAACTGAAATCGATCCGTTAGATGCCGACCGGCAGTAATCTTACCCTATCCACCCGGCTATTCAATGCCGGCAGCTTTTCGGTAAACCGCAAGAGTTTGACGGGCAGTCTCTCGCCACTCGAAGAGTTTCGCGCGGGCCAAGCCTTGGACGCTAAGCGCAGTCCGTAAGTCTGAGTCACTTATCATGTTCTTAATTGCCGTTGCCAGCGCGTCCACATCAAATGGATCTACAAGTATTCCTGCATCTCCAACAACTTCCGGTAGGCTGGTTCGGTCCCCGACGATTACGGGCACTCCGCACTGCATGGCCTCCAACGGGGGCAGCCCAAAACCTTCGAAATATGATGGGTAAATAAAACAAACCGCCCCTGAATACAGCGTCGGCAAATCACTCTCTGGGACGTACCCGGTCAGGATTACGGAGTCACTTAGCTCCAGTTCTTTTATCGCGCGGAGCGTTTCATCATACAGCCAGGCACATTTCCCGGCGAGTACAAGTTTAGGGAGCTTACCTTCCGGTTTGGCACCACGCAAGCGAGAGTAAGCAGCGACGAGACGACCCAAATTCTTGCGTGGTTGAATGGCGCCGACTGAGAGGATGTACTCCCCTTCTATGCCATAAGTTTGTCGAACGCGTTGCAGTTCTCCCTCGTCCCTGATGGGCCGGAACTGATCCCCCGCGGACAACGGAATCACACTTATTTTCTCTGCGCTCACCTGATAGGTATTGACGATGTCGTTCCGCGCGTATTCCGAGAGCGCGATCACTTGCGAAGCCTGACGCGCCGTGCGGCGAACCGTGATCCGGAGTTGCTTGCGACTGCGCCACTTGAAGGTCTGCGGCAGATGTTCAAACGAGAGATCGTGAATACTGACTACGACTGGACAAGGTGAAAACGGTGGGGCGGTAAACTGAACATGAAGAACATCGACGGGGTTTCGTCTGAGTTCCGCACTTAGAGTTAATGGGATCCGGATTAGCGGCGTGTGAGGCAAAGTGGACCGAACCGAAAAATTTGGCCACCTGTTGCTGAAGCGTTCTACCGCCTCTCGCTTCGTTACGTACAACGTATAACGATTCGCCTGGTCGATCTCGGCCAGCGCTTCAATCAGATTCGTTGCGTAGCTTTCATTACCGCCAAGTCCAGTCCCAACTGAGTGGGCGTCAATTGCTATTCGCAAGCGCCTACGGCTCCTGGATCCGCGTAACGAATTACTTCTTGGCTGCTGCTGCCGCTCCGGAATCAGTCTGGCGAACACGTGTGTCGCGCTCACGAATGCGCGCCGCCTTGCCGCGCAAGCCACGGAGATAATAAAGCTTGGCCCGGCGGACGCGACCTCGCTTCACCACGTCGATGTGGTCGACGATGGTGGCATGAAGCGGAAAGATTCGCTCAACACCAACACCGAAGCTGGTCTTGCGAACGGTAATGGTCTCTCTAGCGCCACCGTGTTTGCGGGCGATGACGACTCCTTCGAACGCCTGCAGACGTTCCTTCGTCTCAGATTCCTTAATGCGAACGTGCACGCGAACTGTATCGCCTGATTGAAAATCAGGAATACCTTTGCGCAGTTGGGTTTCTTCAATGCTGTCTAGTCGATTCATTTCATTACTCCAATAAGAATCTGAAAGTCTGGAGTTCAGCACCAGCCTTCAAGGCCGCAGCCAAACAATCACTTCAAAAGATCGGGACGATTGCGCTCGGTTTTTCGTTGCGCTGCTTCGCGGCGCCAACGCGCGATCTCGCCATGGTTACCATTCAATAAGACATCCGGAACATTCATTCCAGCAAACTCGGTCGGCCGCGTGTATTGCGGATGACCCAAACGCCCTTCGGAAAATGACTCGTTCGCCGCCGACGTTTCATTTCCCAGGGCTCCCGGTAACAACCGCACGACTGCATCGATCACCACAACCGCCGCCGGCTCGCCTCCCGACAATATGTAATCTCCAATTGAGATTTCATCGGTCGCCAGCGCTTCAGCCACGCGCTCGTCAACGCCTTCATAGCGCCCGCAAATTAAGACTATCCGGGAGGCATTCTGTGAAAGATCCTGTGCAACTTCCTGCGTAAACACTCGACCCTGCGGCGACAACAGAACTACTCGCATTTGCGGCGAAAACTCTTCACGGCTGCCGCAGCCCGTCAACTCCTGCACAGCGGCGAATATCGGTTCGGGTTTGAGCACCATGCCCTCGCCACCGCCGAAGGGCCGGTCATCAACAACGCGATGCTTGTCGCTGGTCCAACGGCGCAAATCATGCGCCTGGGTCTCAACCAATCCAGCGGCTCGGGCCCTGCGAATAATCCCGTAGTCAAACGCCTCGCGAAAAAACTCCGGGAAGATTGTAATGATGTCGCAGCGCAGCACAATACAGATTTCAAAGATAACTATAAATCCAACAAGCCTTCCGGCGGATCTATTAAGATCTTTTTTTGCGAAACATCGATCTCCATAACAATCGAGGCCACCATCGGAACAAAAACTTCGCCTCGCTCGTTATTCTCGACCACCAGCAACTCGACCCCGCCGGTTCTCATTACCTCGCGAACCTTACCGACGGCCTGTCCGAGCGTGCTTTCAACTAAACAACCCTCAAGCTCCCAATCATAAAACTCGTCTTTGGCAAGCTCGACGCGTTCTGCTTCCGGAAGACCGAACTCATAACCCACCAGTTCCTTTGCAGATTCAATGCTGTCGTAGCCTCTTAACTTCAGCACCATCCGATCGTTCTGAAACCAATGGCTCTCAAGTTCAAACTGTCTTCGCTCTCCACTGGGACTGACGCCTGTCAGTTCGGAAACCTGCTGGAATCGCTCAGGAAAATCAGTCAAAAGGTCGGCAACCAACTCGCCCTTCAAGCCTCTTGTTTTGACTGCGCGAGCAACGATAATCAGATCGTCTCGGGTTTCCTTGCTCGGCGGATTCATTCCACAATTTCGAGCATGAAGCGATGCTTTCTCTTCAAGCTCACCGCGTAAGCCAACGAGCGCAAGGCGCGTATGGTACGTCCCTGACGGCCAATCAACTTTCCCATGTCGCTCGGCGCCACGCGCACCTCAATAAGAGTGCCTCCCTGCTGTTCCACTTCGCGCACGTCGACAGCAGCAACATCGTCAACCAATGACTTAACCACCATCTCGACGGCTTCTCTCATATCGTGCGACCGCAGGTTCTCTTCTTAAACCAGGACTGTTCTTAAACTTCGGGCTGAGCCGCGGCCAGTTCTTTACCGCTGGCCTTGATCAGTCGGCCAACTGTCTCCGTCGGCTGCGCACCTTTTTGAATCCAGTAACGAACGCGGTCCATATCCAACTTAATCTCTGCTGGTTCGCGTGTTGGATTGTAGGTGCCCAGATTCTCGAGATAGGCACCATCGCGCTTTGATTGTTTTTCCTTCACGATGATTCTGTATGAAGGTCTTTTTTTCGCGCCGGTGCGCATCAGTTTGATTGCTAACAAATCCTTACCTCCAGTTTTCCAATAACAATTTCTTACTCAGTACTATCACTGTTTTTTAGCGTCGTTTCTTTTTGCGCTTCTTCTTAAGTTTTTTTCTTGACGGCCCGGCAGGTGCCGCACCAAGCGATGGGAACGACGCCATCTCATCTCCATCGCCGCCCATTCCGGCCAGCCCTGCCATATCCGGCATGCCGGCCATCTTCCGCATCATCTTTCCCTTTAGGCCGCTACCGCCAAACATCCCCGAACTTGTGAGCTGACGCATCATCTGCCGCATCTCGGTGTATTGCTTGATGAGCTTATTCACCTCGGCAACGTGCGTCCCCGATCCTCGAGCTATTCGCCGGCGTCGATTGGCATTCAGGATTCGGTGATCTGTTCGCTCCTCGCGGGTCATCGAGTCAATAATCGACTCGGTGCGCTTCATCTCTTTCTCCATCAGTTTCGACTGTTCCTCGTCCATCTGCGGCATGCCAATACCGCCAAGGAGTTGATCAGGAAGCAGCTTCATGATTTTTGAGAAAGAACCAAGCTTTTTGACTTGCCGAAGCTGCGAACGAAAGTCATCAAGCGTAAACTCGTTTTTCTGAAGCTTCTTAAGTTGTTCTTCGGCTTCAGATTGATCAACTTTCGACTGCACCTCTTCGATTAGCGACAACACGTCGCCCATTCCCAGAATGCGTTGAGCCACGCGATCAGGATAGAAGGGCTCGAGCGCGTCGTATTTCTCGCCGACTCCAACGAATTTTACCGGTTGACCTATTACCTGTTTGATAGAAAGGGCAGCGCCGCCACGCGCATCGCCATCCATCTTCGTGAGCACCACTCCGGTAATCCCAATCCGCCGGTGAAACTCTTCCGCCGAACGAACCGCATCCTGACCAGTCATGGCATCAGCCACAAATAAGATCTCAACCGGATGCGTTTCGCTTTTGATATTTACCAGTTCTGTCATCAACTCTTCGTCGATGTGCAAGCGTCCGGCAGTATCAATAAGCAAGGTATCGAAACCCGTCTGTTGCGCGTGCTTGACGGCTTCGCGGACCAGCGTCAGCGGATCGTTGGTTTCGGTCTGTTCAAAGATCTGTTGGCCAGTTGCCCTGGCGATAACCTTGAGCTGTTCGCGAGCCGCCGGTCGGTAAACGTCTACCGAAACTAAGAGTGGCTTGCGATCCTGATTCGCCGCTAACCAGCGTGCAATTTTTCCGGTCGAGGTTGTCTTGCCGGAGCCTTGCAGGCCCACGATCATGACAACGTTTGGGATCTGCCTGGTAAAAACCAGTCGGGAAGATTGACCCCCCAACATGTCTACCAGTTCGTCAAAAACTATCTTGACGACTTGCTCTGAAGGCTTTAGCTCTTGCCAAACCTGCTGGCCCTCGGCCTTCTCCTTGACAGAGGCTATAAAGTCTTTTGCGACCTTATAATTGACGTCGGCTTCAAGGAGGGCGAGACGAATCTCGCGCAAGGCCGCATCAACGTGCTCTTTCGTCAGCACGCCTTCGCCGCGCAGATTCTTCAGAGTCCGTTTTAGCTTGTCAGATAAGGACTCAAACATAGATCACTCAGGCGAAGTTTCCTGCCAGCGGCGGAAACGGAGATGATAGCGGCCAGTGCAAAAGAGTGTCAAGGTAACCACTATTAGTGCGTGCGGTGTACGCTTTCGCTAATGTGTTGATGGGGTTGAACTCACGGCTTAGCCCAAACGCTCTAGTCACTACCAGGTATGACGTCTAAAGCCGGGATTTCTTCGAATGGAGGCCACACTTGAGAACCAGGCAGGGATCCAACACTCATCAGTCTCAGAAACGACTCTCTTGCCAGAGACTTGCCTCGCTGGCATTCATTTTGTTGTCCATTTTGGGATGCTGGCAGGCGTCGCCAACAATCGCCCAGGTCAAAACATCCGGCTTTCGATTCGCGGAATCTCTGAAATTCCAGGAGATTGAGCCCGGGATTGAGTATGGTCAAACCACCTGTGGCCAGGCGACGAAAGACGAGTTAACCGGTCCCTGGTTCATAAACGTTCTGAGAATTGATCTGACACGCGCGACTCTGAAGGTTGTGCACGCGCTGGATGAAGGTGTTGGTTTGGAAACCGTCAGTTCACAGGCAGCAAGATATGGCGCACCGGCAGCAACAAACGGCGGATACTTCCGCACTGCCGGGACTTATCGGGGCGATTCGATTGGACTCCTAATGCTCAACCGCGATTTGATAAGCGAGTCCAACAACGAACGCGCCGTTCTTGGGTTAGTCGACGTCGGGAATAAGACCGACGTTGTTTTCGGTCACCTGAAGTTTTCCGGCGAGATCGCGGTCGGATCGTCGAAGCATCCGGTTCATGGTTTGAACCGGCCGCTCTCGGCAGATGAGTTAATTGTTTTTACGCCGAAGTTTCACCGCACAACTCTAACCAATCCCGAAGGTATTGAAGTCGTGGTACGTCGAAATAGAGTCGCTTCGATAGGCGATCAAAAAGGCAGTAGTAACATTCCAGTTGATGGCTACGTTATCTCGGCTGTTGGTAAATCTCGCGAATGGTTGAAGGTTAACGTCCGTAAGAGCTCGCGAATAAGTTTCGCGTGGCGACTGGAATCAATTGAACCTGGTGACAAGACGGATTGGACAAGCCCTTACAGCATCGTCGGCGGCGGCCCTCAACTCATCAGGGCTGGGAAGGTTGCAATAACCGATAAGCAGGAAAAGATGGCCGCCGGTTTTGCCGCTGATTGTCATCCCCGAACTGCGATTGCAAAATTAGACTCTGGCAAGCTTTTGCTGGTGACGGTTGACGGACGTCAACCGGGCATCAGTATGGGCATGTCGCTCTACATGCTGGCCGACCTTTTGCTGGAGTTGGGAGCTGTCGAAGCAATTAACCTGGACGGGGGTGGCTCAACGACGATGGTCATCCACAATAAGGTAGTAAACAAGCCCTCAGACCAAACCGGCGAGCGTCCTGTTAGCGACGCAATATTGGTTTTTCCCAAGCTAAAGTAAGAGAAACCTTTGTGGACGCCTTTGGTTGCTTGTGTTAAATTCTAACCTGTTTGTTACTTAATAACCTGCGCTGCTTCGTGGGAGGAGCGCGCACCCCAACCTACCGCTGGCGACAATTCGACGTGTGCAATGAAAACCGAGCTGAATTGACCGTTTCCAAAGGACTACATGGCTAAGAACGCAGGCTCCAAGGCTGGTGGCCCGTTGCCGAACGAATCCTCAAGCGGCAAGGGTGTGGTCGATTTCGCAGACGCACGTGTGCGCCTGAACTCGCGATCCCGTCCATCGCAGCAGAACCTGCTTATAGAGCTTGACGAAGTTCGGTCCCTCCTGGACCAGGGACTGTCGGCAGAAGCCAAGTCTCGCATCGCACTCTTGATCGCAGCGGCTAAGACGAATCCCTCGATTCTCGCTCTCGCACGTTGTGCCTTGTCTACCGCGCTTGAAATGCAAGGTAATTACCGCGACTCCCTCGCAGCCGTGGCTATGTATGAGTCACCTGAGTCGCGAGGCAAGATCGATCAGCAAACCGTTCCATTGCTGAAGGTCCAGATTGCGCTTGCCTACAACTATAACGGCGACCATCCCAAGGCCATTTCGATTCTCAAGGGAACGTTGCGAGAGTGTTCCGCAACTGACACCGAGACGAGCAACGGCCCCATCTATGCCGCCCTGGCTCGCGTGTATCGGAGCATCACTGAATACCCGATTGCCCGCGACTACGCCCAGCGAGCCTTGGAACAATTCAGGCAAACTGGTGAATGGCGCGGCTTGGCCGAGGCCTATTTCGGTATCGCGCTGGCTGATTTGCAGGAAGGCGCTTACGAAGCCTCCCTCGAGAATCTACAACAAGCACTTAAACTCATCGGCGAGCACCCAGCCAGCTACACGCTAGGAAAAATCTACTCCAACATGGCAGGCGCCTGCTGGTTTCTCAAGCGTCCTCAGGAAGGAGTTCGCTATCTCGAGAAAGCGATCTCCTACTACGAACGCACCGACCACAAAGGCAATGCCGCTAACGGCTATAACAATCTCGGCATTAATCTGATTCTGATGGGCCAGTGGGGACGGGCGCAGGAGGCCCTGGAATGCGCGCTTTCATTGGCAACCGATACAGACGAACGCGCGGAAAAAGTGCCGATGATTCTGGATTCGCTGGGCGAGTTATTGATGCTGCGAGGCGAACTTGATGAGGCAAAGGACTACCTGGAGCGCGCTGTCGGGCTCGCGACCGAAGATGGGAATAAGTGGTATGCAGGCCAGGCTCTCAGAACGCTAGCACGCTGCTACGTCGCCATGGAAGATCACGCAAAGGCTCTCGGAAAGGGAGAAGAAGCGCTGGAAGTCGCCATGACCATCGGTGATCGACAGGCAATCTGTGAGTCGCGTTTGATTTTGGCGGAAGCGCACCTGCAAAACGGTGAGATTGAAGAATGCTCGGCGCAGTTAGATAAGGTAACAGAGGAAACAACGGAATCTGCAACGGACCTGAGTTTTGCCGGAGAGTCGCAAAGACTTCTGGGCATGCTGGCAGCAGTGCAGTCTGACTTCTCCTCAGCTGCGCAGCACTTCGGCAGCAGCGTTTCAATATTTGACATGCTCGGCGATCGTTATCGAGCTGCGCGCGCCCATAGCGAACTGGGACGCGCCTACGCCTCGAGCCAACCCGGCCGGGCCATGGAACATCTGTCGCGTGCCGTCAACGCGTTTCGGGAGCTCGGAGCAAGACTCGAGCAAAAGCGAGCCGAAGCGGCGCTCGCGAACCTCGACCGCACTGCCCCCGAGAGAAATGAGGAGCAGTCAGCCCTGCCTCAGCTGCTTACCATGCGTCTCGCTGAGGCCGTGACGTCTCGCGAACTCTTGTTGCGGGAGCTTGCGGCTATTATGCGTCAGGAGACAAATGCGAAGCGTATAGTTATCACCGAACCGGGCGAACACAATCGCCGGCGAGTCGTTATCGCGCACGGTTGCACGCCTGCTGAAAGCGCTCAGATTGCAGAACAGTTGGATCAATTGATCGACGAAGAGTCGCAGGCCTCTTACGCTAGGAAGAATGATGCGACTATTCTTCAACTGCGATCATCTCACGCTCTTCCAGCGACGCTTTATATCTCTCCCGGCAGCCGTGCGACTCTTCCTGGCGGACTTTCGCTGGAACCATTAATGCGAGTAGCAGAACTTGGGATGGACGTTTGTGCCTTGAGGGCTGGTTCTCAGAAGGGTTCGCGAGTTCAGCAGCCCGCCGAACTCACCGGCACCAGCCTAATGCCCGGGTTCATTCATTCCAGTCCGGCGATGACTAAACTCGTGGAAGAAGTTCACAAGATTAGATCTTCGGACGTGACTGTGCTAGTTACCGGCGAGTCTGGTACAGGCAAGGAATTAGTGGCGCGAGCAATACACGCCCTGTCGAGCCGGCGTTCGAGAGTTTTCGTTCCGTTCAACTGTACCGCCGTCCCCAAGGAGCTTTCGGAAGGTTACTTGTTTGGGTATCGTCGCGGCGCCTTTACCGGGGCGGTGACAGATTCAGCCGGCGTTATTCGAACGGCGGCGGGAGGGACGCTCTTCCTCGACGAGATTGGCGACCTGCCGATTGATCTGCAACCAAAGCTTCTCCGCTTCCTGCAAGAAGGAGAGATTCAACCTCTTGGGGAGCAGCGTCCGTTGAAGGTGGATGTTCGAATCATTGCGGCCACAAATACTGATCTGGAAGAAATGGTGGCGCAGGGCAAGTTCAGGGAAGATCTATACTATCGGCTCAATGTGATCCGGTTGCGCGTGCCTCCGTTGCGTGAGCGGCGCTCGGAGATTCCGACTATCGTTAATTACTACATTAACCACTACTCGGCAAAGTTTGGTCGCCGTGACATTCAAATCACGCCACCGGCCGTTGATTTGTTAATGGTAAGCGACTGGCCCGGAAACGTTCGCCAACTTTGCAACGAAATTCAGCGAGTGGTGGCGCGTGCCGAAGACTCGACAGTAATAACTCCCGACCACTTGTCTCCCGAACTTAAACGAACTTCTGCACCAGCAACTCCGAGCTCACCCGCCTCAACGCTGGCTTCCATGCCTGCCAGTTCCCTGCAAAACGTCACTCTGGCTGACGCATTGGCAGACGTTGAACGTCGCATGATCGCTGACGCCCTGCGCAAGCACAGCGGTAATATCTCACGCGCTGCTCGCGAACTCGGACTCACGAGGCGCGGCCTCTACCTCAAGCTTGAGCGCTATCAACTCAGCGCCAGCGCATGAGATTAAGTTATCCCCAGCAGCGCGCGAACATCACTACTAACCATTTCAGGGCTTGATTTTGTTAAGCTGTTCCTTCGCTCGGCGACTTCATTCGCAATCCCGGCGATTATCGCAATGTCAAAGGGCTTTGAGACTACCCAATCAGCCCTAATTGCCTGGCGGGCGTCGCAACTGATTGCATCAGCCCAACCACTGACAATCGCCAAAGGTATCGTGTCGGAGCGCTTTCGGATTTCGCTCGCCAGCTCCCAGCCACTCATTTCAGGCATGCCAATATCGGTGAAAACGACGTCCAGTTTACCGGCGCTGGCGTCATAGAGCTTCAAGGCCACCTCACCACTTTCCGCGACGACTACTTCGCAACCCTCGGCTTCCAGCGCTTCGCGAAGCACCTCTCTAACCGCCGCTTCATCGTCGACGACTAACACCCGAATCTTGTCTTGTCTGACGGCACCCGCCAACCGTGCTGAATCAGGCGCCGCAGGTGCGCCGGCCTCTTCAGCGACCGGGAGTGAGATACGGAACGTAGCGCCTCGGCCCAGTTCACTTTCCACGTCAATAGAGCCGTTGTGCCTACGAATGATGCCAAAGCTCACAGCCATTCCCATTCCGGTGCCACTCTTGCCCTTGGTGGTAAAGAAAGGATCGAACAAGCGCGACTTTACATCCGGAGTCATACCAGTGCCGTTGTCGGTGATGGTCAGGACAACGCGTCCGTTAACTTCTTGCGAACTCATGCAAATCTCGCCGCCTGAGGGCATCGCATCGATTGCGTTGTAAATCATGTTAACGAGAACTTCCCGCAGTTCTACCGCATCACCTAACACCGAGGCCGTGCAGTCTGCTACCAATGCCAAACGAATATCCGGCCCGTCGACTCGCGACTCCCACCGCGGTCGGCTCATTTCGCAGACATCCTTCATCAGGCCAGCTACGGAGATCGCCTCAAACTTGCGGCTCGGTTGTCGCCGGGCGAAGTCCTGAATGCGCCGTATGATGTGAGCTCCATCCTCCGCGCTTTTGACGATCATTTCTATCCCGGCGTTGATCTTTTCAGCGTCTTTCGTGCGCAACAATAACTGAGCCCGACCCAGGATTCCGGTTAGTGTGTTGTTGACGTTGTGAGCCACGCCAAAGGAGAGTTCGCCCAGGGCGGCCATCTTCTCTGCGTGAGTCGCTCTTTCGCGCAGCTCTTCATACTCAGCGTGCGCAGCCGCAATACGCTCCAGACTATTCCTTAAACGCTCGCAGGTTGTTGCATGTTGGGAGTTCGCGAGCAATTGACTTGCCTGGGCCCCTATTTCCTGTCGTTCGTCCTCCCCTAGTTGCTCGCACATTTCCTCTATCACGATTAGCAGAGCTCTGCCGGCTCCCTCGTAATCTCCGCAGCGCTCAGCAACACGGCGAGCACGATGAAGAATGGGCTTTGCTTCGTGGCGCCGTCCAAGCTTACAGAGCACTAATCCATGTGTCGTCAACGTTTCCGCCAGCAGAGCCTCTTCGCCGGTCGTTTCCATAGTATCGACTGCACGACAAACAGCGCGCAGTGCCAAATCATGTTGCTCTGAACCCAAATAGAGTTGCGCAAGAGTTTCGTCGACTTGGGCACGCCTTACGTAGTCGCCGAGTTCATCAAAGAGCTTACGTGCTCGCTCCAGGTGAAGTTGGGCTTCGTCAAATCTCTTTAGGCTGGAGAGCAGATAACCGTGGTTGTTCTCTACCACAGCTGTGTAGCGATGGTTACCGATTCCTTCAAAATATCTCAGCGCCTCTCCATAGTGACCCAGTGCTCTGTCGAAGTAACCCTGTCGGCTTTCTCCAATGCCGAGATTTTTCAACGTGGTAGCAAATTCAAGATGAAATCGGCCCTTCGTCCATCCGCCAGCTGTTTCCACTAGCGGCGCTGCTTCGTTGAGGAGACCCAGCGCGTCATGCAGACGTCCGGCGCGTCCCTCAATAACGGCAAGCCGAATCAGGGCGACACCCTTTAGTTCTCGTTCTTCTTCGGACAGAGTCTGCAGTAAGGACCGCACAGTTTCGCGAGCTAGATCGAATAAGCCTTGCCGGTAATGGCAGCAAGCCAGCTCGATCCGAGCCTCTGTCGCACGCTCATCTTTTTCCAATCGTTCGAAGAGGGCGATGGCTCCGTTTAGGAGGCCCTCCGCGGGTTTTTGTCCACCATGAACCTGTCTCGTACTGCTCACCCAACCGCTCAGGACTCCCGCAGTGAAGAATAATTCGGCAGCCGCGTGATCATCCATCCCGGAATGTCTTGGCCACTCTCCGATCGTCCACCACTGCTGGAGGATGGCACATCCCAAATCGTAATCGCCGGCTTCGAGCCTTTCTCGAGCTGTGGCACAACAAGCCTGAACCTGCTCGCTTAGACTTAGCGGGGAGTGTTCGACGTGCTGATTCGAGTTCGCCTGTATCAGTCGCATTGCGAATCTCTGAGGCTGGAGTAAATGTTGGTTAATCGTTTCTAGTCGACCTGTGCCGGAGGACATCGATGTTTTGGTCAAATGGTCAGGTTGGGGGAAGTCGTCTTTCCAACTCCCTTCGGGTGAGTAAGGCGGTTGGATATTAAGTATACACCTGCATACTGGAGTAACAGGAACTCTTTATTCGAATTATTCTCGTAATTTCCGCGAATTAACCGGAGTCTCACCCGTTCTCGCTCCTTTTTGTATACCCGCTATCCAGTTTCCTCCGGGAGGCCATGTGGGACTTCTTGGGTGACGGGTAGTTGCGTAACAAACAATGTTTCAATCACTTAGAAGATACTTCAAGGCACGTAGCTCTCGTGGCACGATCCTTGAAATAGAGACGAGCGAACAAATTGACAACGGACGCGAGAACAAGAGTTGACATCCGAAAGTGGCTGACTCCAATTCTAGCGAACCATGCAGCTAATCGCTCGTAACCAGGAGAATTAAGATGAAAAACTTCAAATCAATCCTTTGCACCTCGGTACTGACCTTGGCAATGTCTTCAGTCGCGTTTGGAGGCGACATCACCAGCAGAGCAGGCGACATCACTAGTAAGCCAGGCGACATCACCAGCAAGCCAGGCGACATCACCAGCAGAGCAGGCGACATCACCAGTTTGACCGACGAGGCCTATAACGCCATTTTGGGCATGTTGAGTGGGATGCTGGGATAAGGTCTGATAACCCCCGAGAGCATCCAAGTCATCGCGACGACATATCAGTCAACATGCGTCCCTTCTCTTCAAAGATCGTTCAGTTTGGCGAGAAATCTGCTAATAAAGCGCTCGCGCGATGATACTTGGCAAGCAATATGCCAAATGCAACCGGAGTCTTAGTCAGTAGGCGACACCCCGTTTGTAGGAAAGGTACAGCGCAAATGGAAACCAACGAAAACAAATCGACACGAAGTAGCTCTACAGAGTCAAGGTTCTGCGTTAATCGAGTTAATGTTCTGAGTGGTTACATACATCCATTCGACTAGTCGGGGATATCCGCGAGCCTTCCCTAAACTTAGGGCTCGCCTCCGATCATGATGAAGCTTGAAGCAATCGGTCATCCTAAACTGCCAGTCGTCGAAGAGCCTCACGCCTTTCCACAACTCGGGTTTCAAACAAACACCAGTCATCTAGTAGGCGAAGTGAGTCGGGTTCCCCTGACTCACCTTTTGCCTATTCGATTGATTTTGGCTTTGGATTAGTTTTCGCCAAAGTCGCTTGTGAGCGGGCTAGCGCTGTCACGGGAGTGACGATGAACACCCAAGGCCAGTCCCATGATCATAAAGAAGACCATTATCACTTCCGAGTCGCCCCAGTTGTAATGCACCAGTCCGGAAGTAAAGAATCCGATCAGTCCGCCCAAAGCGCCCAGTAAGATTCCGCGTTCGATCCAACCGAGCTTCGTACCGTTGCGCAGCGAGCGCCATAGCGTCCTCGCGTAAGTGAATAGAAATGCCAGCCATAGGATTAGAGCGGGCAGGCCGCGTTCGAGCGCGATTTGCAACAGGTTGGAGTGCATGTGGCCCCAGGGTATGCGGCCGTTGTCGAACATGCCCCACTCGCGCCAATGCCATTTTACCGAATCCATACCAATGCCGAGGAGCAGGTGCCGCGGTTTACTGACCAGCAGTTTTATGCCCTCGCGCCAGACAGTTTCGCGCCAGGTTGTGGATTGATCTGTTTGATCGATAAAAGCAACGTTGCGCTTCTGCTGCAGGATGAATAGGCCCGCAAGCACCAACGGTATCGACAGGATGCCGATAAGTATCATTGTCCGTCGTCCAATACCGATGAGCAGAATAATCAGTGTTGAGACTAAGCAACCAAGCCATGAAGCGCGAGTGACGGTCAACAACAAGGCGCCTCCTAATCCGGCAAGCGATACAAGCAACACTCCACCCACCCAACTTCGCTTTACTGGCAAACTTACGAAGATTCCCATCGCCAGCGCGATGATCAACTGCAAGACCTCTGCATAAGTTACAAACTGGCCATAGAAACCCGTCGCCCGCCAATCGCGTCCTCTAGACCAACTTCCAATGCCCAGTTGTTCCAGCACAGTACTACCGGGCAAAAGACTACCTCGCTCAACCTTAAAAACCGGTTGCAGCTCGTGACGGTAGGTAAGAACCGCAACAGGATTCGCGGCTGGTTTCGCCAGTGCATTAATCAATTCCTGCGGGTCTCGCAGCTTTTTGCCGTCAACCTCAAGCAAAGTGTCTCCGTCTCGAATTCCGGCTTTGTAGAGCGGACTATTCTCTAAAACGCCATCAACCCTTACCGCCCGGCCAATCAAGCGTTCGCCCGCAGTGTAGATAACGTTGATCATGCACGCTGAGATTAAAGTGAGCGCCAGCAAGCGCGCGACGCGCAACGAGCTGACGTTTTCGACAAACAAATAAATGATCGTGAAGAGACTGGCTGCTCGTAGTTTTCCGAAGGACACTATCGGTTCGTAAGAAAAGAACGACGAAAGAATCGTGAGGACAAAAAAGCCGAGGACAAAATAATCAACTGGGGTTCGGTAAAATTTGGGGCGCGGCCGAAACGCGAAGCGCGCGAGCCATAAACCTAGTCCAATTAACCACGCGCTTTGAGTTGCGGCAATCGAGTTTGGCGCCGCGGCGGCAAACACAAAAAGAAAGGTGACGATCGCTGCATCAAGCACTTTCGCCACCTGGTTTTTTGTGTTAGATTCCGCTTTCACCTTGGCTCAGTTACGCGAGACTATCCATCGCTTCGCATGCGTTCTCAGTATCCATCGCCGCGCAGCATAACCACCACGGTGCGCAGGATGATCTTCAAGTCAAACAACAACGACCAATTCTCTATGTAGAAGAGATCCAGCTTCACCATCTCTTCGAACGGCAAACGATTTCTGCCAGACACCTGCCACAGCCCCGTCAGTCCCGGCTTCATGTCCAGACGTTTACGATGCCGCAGTTCGTAGGCCTCAACTTCATACGGGATCGGTGGACGCGGACCGACGACGCTCATGTCGCCACGCAGCACATTGAATAGTTGCGGTACTTCATCAAGGCTCAATCTTCGCAACATGCGTCCCACCCGCGTGATACGCGGATCGTCGCGCAGTTTATATGCCGGCCTCTGCGCGTCACCGACGTTGGCTTCGGCATGCCCGGCGATAAACTTTCGCTGATATTCGCGATGAATTTCGCTGTCGGCATCGACGCGCATGGTGCGGAATTTGTAAACAACAAAAATCCGGCCATCCATACCCACGCGTTCCTGGGCGTAAAAAATCGGGCCCTTCGAGTCAAACTTAATCAGCAAAGCAATCAAGAGCCAGAAGGGAGAAAACACTGCGAGGGTAAGGGCCGCTATGAGAATGTCAGAGATGCGCTTGGTGCCGCGAGCGAAATCCGAGAGTGGCTCGCGAAAGAGCCTGATCATTGGCAAGGCACCTATTTGATCGACTTCAGTTTTACTTGGCAAACAATTGAAGAGGCTGGGCGCGATGCGAAACTCTATTCCACGCCGCCGGCCGCAACGCATCATCACGTCAAACAATGCGTCTCCGTCAACCTGAGAGTCAGCGATGATCACCTCGTTGGCGCCGGACTCGCGAATAGCTTCAGGTAGTCCGGCAAGATTGCTCACGACGGGAACGCCTTCGTAACTCCCCGGTGCTGACGGGCCAGGAGTGCCACTGTCAACTGCGCCGATCACTCGATATCCGAGCGACGGGCGTTCGCGCATCTCCTTGATGCAGAAAGCCGCTTCAGGGCCGCGACCAACGACCAGCGTTGGAATGAGATTGATGCCGCGCAGTCTAAAAAACGTCTGCGCGCTACGCACCATTAGCCTTATCGAATAGAAGCTCGCCAGGGCGATTAGAAAATCCAGCACGAAAACGCTGCGGGCATAGGAGAACGCCCGGAAGTTAAAACCGCCGCGATATAAGAACGCAGCCGCTACAATGAGTAATGAACCGATGGCTGTTGACTTGAATACCCGTATGCCATCATCAAAAAAAGAAAACTCGCCCCGCAGTCGATAGAGATCGTAATAGCGAAGCGCGAGCACCCGTATCAGGATTACGAGAAGCAACAGCGCGCCGTAAGGAGCAAAACTTGCGCTCCAGGCAAAACTGCCATCGCGTGTCTGTTGAAATATTGCCCCACCTTCACGAACGTAATAGGCGGTGACAAATGAAGCTGTGGCTATCAAGCTGTCTGTTACGAGTAAAGCCGTCTTGATTGTCGGTATGACCCAGTGTGGCGCACGCGAAGGAGCACGGATGATGCTTGCTTCAACTAACGGACTTTTTATTTGCTCAACTCTCACAGATTTTTCGTGATTCCCTGCTAGCCCATAAACCCCTGCACTGAAAGAGATAGGATAGCAAAAGTTTACGTCTCGAGTATCAGATCCGCGACCTGAGCAGCGATGCCCATCTCGCGGCGCGCGTTCGCTGGTCCCCTTTTCTCAACAAGCAGATTGCGAACGTCCTGCGGCGTAGCAATCCTGATCAGACGTCCTTCGTTCACCAACTGTTCGTCGATCGCCGCCCATTCACCTAAATAGATCGACGCCGCAGGAATGCCCAGAGCTGCAGCTTCTCGATTCATCGTGCCGCCGGCGCTGAGTACCAAATCGCTGTGGGCGATCAGATTACCGCCATCAAGCGGGTCCGTCGGCACAATCAAGTTGGCACCAGCGCGAGCGTTGTACTTTTCTCGCTGTGAATTGTTGCGCGGCAACAACAAAACCTTTACGGACGGTAGGGCCAACAGATGCTCGAGTAGTTGGTCAAACAGTTCATTTTCAAAACGATGATAGAGCGCTTCACTTGCAGGAGGACGCACGGTGACGAGCACATCACGCTCGTCGATTCCCAGTTTGCTGAGCTGTCTTTGAAAGTCGGGATCGCGCTGAAAATCGGCGAGGTAAACATCTTCCTTGAGTCCTGCATACCGCGCCACCTTCGCAGGAGAAGCGCCAAAACGCGCCAGAGCTGCTTCAGGAAACGCGGCTGGAACAATGATGCGCGAGGCCATGCGAAAGGCGAGGTGATTTGCCGGCTGATGTTCATAATCCATCAGTGTGACGGTTCGCAACGACAACACACGCGCGGCCAGGATTTGAGAATATGAATTGTGACTCAGTGCAAGATCGAAATTCCGTACACGTGCCCAGCGCGCGAGAGCCATCGCGCGTTGCACAAGGTTTCCGGCTTTCCCGGACAGTTTACCGCCGCCGTGTCCGCCAACAATTTCAGCAGCGAAGCCGGCGGCTTCGGCAAGTTTGACCGTTTCGGCAAAGTCCCGCGCCGTGACAACTACTTCGTGATTGCGCCGAATAAACTCATTTGTGAGCGAGCGGAAGAACGGCACGTGCGGTGAGTTTGCCAGATCGATCCAGATTAGCATTGAGCAGAAAACTGCAGTGAAGCCGGAGACATATTAGTCTAATTTGACGAGGGCACTTCCTCGATTCCAATTAGTTCGACGACAAGTAGTGGTATTAGCTTCATGGTTCCTTTAATTCGCAGGAGCCTACGGATGGACTGCCACTGCATGATGGCAAAACTGATTCACGACCTCCGCGATCTGCATCACGGTTTCAGTCGTCAGCTCCGGGTACATCGGCAGTGACAAAACCTCGCGGCAAGCTCCTTCGGTTTCCGGTAAGTCGCCCTCTTTGAATCCGAGATTGCTAAAGCCGCGCTGCATATGTACAGGAATTGGATAGTGAATGCCGCTGCTAATTCCGTTCGCATGGAGATGTTCGCGCAGTTCATCGCGCTGCGAGGTGAACAAGGGGAAGATGTGGTAGACAGACTTGCAAGCGGCCGGCTCCCGAAGCAGGCGCAAACCTGAATCCGACAACGCTTCTGAATACGCCTTGGCGTGTCGGCGCCGCGCGGCAGTCCAGTCGTCAAGATGTTTGAGTTTCACCCCCAATACCGCTCCCTGAATTGCTTCCATTCGGAAATTGTAACCAACTCGCTCGTGCAAATACTTGGCGCTTTGCCCCTGATCGCGAAGCTGCTTAATGATCTCAACGTACTTCTTGTTGCTGGTAACCACTGCGCCGGCCTCACCGTAAGCGCCGAGGTTCTTTCCCGGATAGAAACTAAAGCAGGCAAGGTCGCCAATGCTCCCGGCGCGCCGTCCCTGGTACTCCGCACCGACAGCCTGCGCCGCATCTTCAACCACCAGCAGATTGTGCCGGCGAGCGATATCCAGGATCGGATCCATGTCCGCGCAGGTTCCGTACAGATGCACGGGCATGATCACTTTCGTTCTTGGCGTGATCGCCGCTTCAATTTTGGCCGGATCGATGTTGCAGGTTAGCGGATCGATATCAACGAAAACGGGCGTTGCCCAGGTGTACAGAATTCCAGCGACGGTCGCAACAAAGGTGTAACTAACGGTAATAACCTCGTCACCGGGACCGACGCCCGCCGCCAACAGAGCCAGGTGCAAAGCACTGGTTCCGGAGTTTACTCCAAACGCGAAACGCGATTGACAGTAGTCAGCAAAATCCGCTTCAAAGGCTTCGACCTTTGGACCCAAAATAAATTGAGTAGTCGCAAGAACTTCTGCGATGGCGCCATCAATTTCGCCCTTAATGCTGTCGTACTGCGCTTTAAGATCTACTAAAGGAATCATATTTTTGGAGTGCGGCGACCTGTCGCCGCTTTGGTCCGTGGCGACTTGTCGCCACATCTCGTAACTTGAACTCAACTCGTTACAGTCGTCTCGAGTCGCAAACCCAGGAAAGCGGCGAAAGGTCGCCGCGCTTCAAAAACTAATCGATCTCGACAAGTTGGCCGCGAGCCAACAGCGATTTTTCTGCCGCTTCTACGATCTTCACTAGTCTCAACCCTGCCTGTCCGTCCGTTTCAGGCTGCTTGTTGTTTTCAATGCAATCAATGAAGTGCTGCGCTTCAGTTTGTAATGCTTCGGTCGCATCCAGTCGCGGCGCCCACATGTCTCCGGAACGATAACTGACAAGCATCTCGTAAACTGCTTCGGGGCTTTGCGAAAGCGTCACCCCTTTGTCATATATCTTCACCTTCTCGCTCGGCTCCAGATCGTCGTAGAGGATCATCTTCTCGCTGCCGCCAATTAGTGTGTGCCTCACTTTGACGGGCGTGAGCCAATTGACGTGAACATGAGCAATCTGCGGATTCTCGAAGAAGAGCGTGATGTAGGCAACGTTCTCAGGTTGGCCGGGAATATGACTAATGCCGGTAGCCGAGACGGCCGTCGCTTTTGTCGGCAGCACATAGTCCATGATCGAAAGATCGTGAATTGCCAGATCCCAAATTACATTTACATCGTGTTGAAAGAGTCCCAGATTGATGCGCACAGCATCGTAATAGTAAATCTCGCCGAGCGCGTTCTCCGTGATCAGTTCGCGAATCTTTCGTACCGCGCCGGTGTAAACGAAGGTGTGATCCACCATCAAAACACGTTTGCGCGCCCGCGCCTCTTCAATCAACTGGACCGCCTGGGTGGAGTTTGCTGCGAGCGGTTTCTCGATCAGCACATGCTTGCCGGCTTTTAGCGCCGCCATCCCCAACTCAAAATGCGACGACACTGGTGTGGCAATCACAATCGCGTCGATTTCGCGGTCAGCAAGCAATTCGCAGGAGTTGTCGACTGTCTTAATCGTCGGGTAACGGGCTTTTAATGTTCCCAGTCTTTCGATTCGCAGGTCGCAAACGGTCACAACAGTAGAACCCGGCGCTTCCATGAAGTTGCGCACCAGGTTTGGCCCCCAGTATCCATAGCCGATAACTCCAACTTTGATCATGCGTAATCCAGTCTGACGTCCGGCTTGTTTCGGCTGTGCCGTTCGCGCACGTCGCCGATCACACGCGCCGGAACCCCGGCGACAATCGCATAGTCAGCCACATGACTCGTCACTACCGCTCCTGCTCCAACCTGGGCGGACTCGCCAATGGTGACGCCCGCCATGATCGTGGCGTTACTCCCGATTGACGCACGGCGCTTAACACGCGTTGCGACCACAGCCCAGTCGGCGTCCGTTTGCAGGCTGCCGTCATCGTTGACCGCGCGCGGATAGGGATCGTTGATGAACATGACTCCGTGGCCGACAAAAACTTCATCTTCAATCGTAACTCCCTCGCAAATGAAAGTGTGCGATGAAATCTTGCAGCGCGCCCCAACAGAAGCGTTTTTCTGTATTTCGACAAACGCGCCTATCCTGGTTTCCGCGCCGATAGTGCAACCATAAAGATTCACCAGTTCCGGCTGGAAAACCTCGACGTTTTTGCCTAGCGACACGTCAGAAGCAATCGGCATTTTTCGTTTCTCTTTTCGTAAGGCAAACTGTTAGTTTGCGATCGCTGCGTTTAGAGTCAGCTGGCCGCTCGAGACAGATCGCAAACTAACAAATTTGCATTACAAGCCCTTCGCCTCCAGCAAACGCGCTAGCGCGTAAAGCATCCAGCCTTGCGTCCAACGCATATAAGGCGTGTGAACGGTATAAAACCGCCGGCGCTGATAGTAAAAGAATCCGCTGGCAGCGCGCAGGTTTCGAATCGTCCAGGCGGCAATCGTTTCGGCTAACGACAGCGCGCCGTCATCCAATTCGTGCAACTCCAGGAGTGTGATGATTGCCGTAGCCGCTGCGTGCGCATCCGCCGGATAAAGGCTGTCATGGTAGTATTTCGGCCACCCGTCCGCAAGAAAGAAGCGCTCACGCCAGAACCTGTAGCCACGTTGCAATGCATTATTGAGTTCAGCGTTAGCACCGACGCCGGTCTTCGCTATCCTACTAAGCGAAAGCAACACATAAGCGGTGTGGAAATTGTCTGCCCACTGCTGGCTCGCCTCGGCCCCGTACGCCCATCCGCCATCTGCGCTCTGCATGCGAACAACATAGCGCACAGCACGCAGAGCCAAATCACAAAAAGCAGTTTCCTTCGTCAACACCCCGACGCTCGCCAGGGTCTCAGCGGCCAGCAAACTCGCATTGAAAATCTGCGTGCGGTCCAACGGCGAGTAACTGAAACAAACTTCGTCTTCCGTATCAACTGTCCGCTTGAGGTCGTTGAGGATGAAGTCGCAACTGCTGCGCGCCATTCTTAGGTAGTTATCGTCAGCGAATGCCTGATGAGCTTCCATGAACGCTCGCGCTGCAAAGGCCGACGGCACAATCATGGGTGTGCCTTGCGGCGCAAAGAAATTGCGGCTTTGCCACGCGAAGTTGTAAGCCCACGCGGCGCCGCTGTAGCCCTGAATTTGCGTTCGCGATAACTCGACGAGAAGCCCACGCGCTTCAGTTTCAGCCTCGATTGTTTTCACCCGTCGATAGTTTGCGAGCGCCGCGAGCGCGAAGAGAGCGAGCCCTTTTGAATTCTGCTGAGGCGGGACAAGCGCCAGCGGGCGCAGGTTCAGCGGGGAACGTTTGAAAGCCTGAGTCCAAATCAATCGCGCTGTTCGCGAGTAATTAAGTGGAGTCAATTGAAAAACGCGGCTGTTCAACGCATCGAATGGATCGTAACCGGCAAAGCCACGCTCGCGGCACCATGCAAGGAGATCGTTGAATGACTGTTCGATGCTTGGCTCGTTCATAGAAATGGCGGGCATTGCCCGCCTCCAACATTCCGACTGCTCACTGCCCACTGCCCACTGCTCACTGCCCACTGCTCACCGACGTCTCGATCCGCCGTGGTGTTTCGATAAAGCTCTCGTGCCATAGCTCAAACATAAGCAAAGTCCAGAGAAGTTTGCGATGATTTGCAACGCCGCGCTCGTGCTCATCCTGTAGTTTGGTGACGAACTCAGGATTGAAAACACCGGCCCGGCGCACGCGATCAGGCGACAGGAGATCTCGGGCTAACGGCTGCAATTTTTCTTTTAGCCACTCGGCCACCGGCACTCCAAAACCCTTCTTGCCGCGACGCGTCACAAAAGAAGGCAGCGAATCCGCGATAGCGCGCTTCAAAATGTACTTTGTCTTTCGACCTCTCAGTTTGTAGTTTGGCGGTAACGAAGCGGCAAACTCCGCCACTCGCGGATCAAGAAACGGCGCGCGCACTTCGAGCGACACTGCCATGCTGGCACGATCAACTTTGGTCAGGATGTCTTCAGCGAGGTAGAGCCGCGTATCAAGACTCTGCATTTGCTCCACCACGTCCGCTGAATCGCATTCATCAAGCATCAGTCGCGCCTGGCGATAAATGTCGCCCTCTGTTTTGCCGAGCACTTCCGGCGTCAAAAGCATTTCCTGCTCTGCCGGATTAAAAGAGCCAAACCAAATGTGGTGACGGGCGACCCGATCGTATTTTGTGCCGCTGATGAACCGCGTTGCCTTGTAATCAAACGAAAGGTTCTTGGTCTTCACCGGAAGCAGCCCTATTAAGGGCTCGAACACTGTACGGAGAGCCCGAGGGATCTTCAGATAATTCTCCGCCCACCGATGACCGCGATACATTGGGTAGCCGGCGAAAAGTTCGTCGCCTCCATCGCCGCCCAGCGCGACGGTCACGTGCTTGCGCGTAAAACGAGACAGCAGATAAGTGGGCACGAGTGACGGATCGCTAAAGGGCTCATCCATCCAGGAACCAATCTCGCTAACCAGGTTTGCGGCGAGATTCGCGCTAAGACGTTCTTCGTGGTGATCGGTGCCGAGAAACTTGGCCACCGCCCTTGCGTAAGACGATTCATCAAACGACGATTCCGCAAACGAAATCGAAAACGTCTTGACCGCCTCGGATGAAGCCTCAACCGCGAGCGCCGCAACAGTTGACGAATCAACCCCGCCGGAGAGCAAAACTCCCAACGGCACGTCTGAAACCAGACGCATGCGCACTGAGTCAGCCAGCAGTCCACGCAAGTGTTCCGCAGCTTCTGCTTCGGTCAGCTCCGGCTGTTTGGTTTTGTAACTCAGGCACCAGTAAGGCTGAGTCTCAATCTTGCCATTCGCGAGCGTTAACGTGTGCGCCGCGGGTAGTTTGTTTATGCCCTCGTAGATCGTGAGCGGGGCCGGCACGTAGTCGTAGGAAAGGTACTGGCGCAGCGCCTGGAGATTCAACGAAGTCTTTACGGCCGGGTGGGCTAACAGCACCTTTGGCTCGGATGCAAAAAGCAGGGTGTTATCAAACACGCCCCAGTAGAGCGGCTTCTCACCAAAACGATCACGAGCAAGTAGCAGCCGGCGTTGCTTTGAATCCCACAAGGCAAACGCAAACATCCCGTTGAGATGCTGCACCATGTCGTCTGCATACTCTTCGTAGAGATGCGGCAGCACTTCCGTATCGGATTGACTTCTGAAGGTGTGCCCGCGCTTTTCGAGATCCTGGCGGATCTCACGATAGTTGTAGATTTCGCCGTTGAGGACGACGGCAACGCTTTTGTCTTCATTGTAGACGGGCTGTTCACCGGTAACCAGATCGATGATGGCCAACCGGCGCATTCCCAGCGCGGCGCCGCTTACAGCCAACAACCCTTCGGAATCAGGTCCGCGATGAACCATGCGCTCGCACATCGAGTGCAGCAGTTCCTTCGCGCCGGCAGGCGGCGGTGTGCGTGAATCGAGATTGGCCCAACCGGTTATTCCACACATAACTGGTAAATAGTAAATCGTGAATCGTAAATAGTTTATTTCGCCATTCCCGTATCTTCAGATGTGACGACTCAGGATCGGTTACACATCTATTTACGATTCACGATTCACTATTTACGGTCCTTCTTTGCTTTTCACCTTTCACTGTTCACTCTTCACTTATTACCTTCGAATCCTATCTTCTCCCGAACCGCGTAGATCGATTTCGATTGCGACTCGTGATACGTGCGCACCATCATCTCTGCCAGCAAGCCCATCAAAAAAAGTTGCACTCCCAGAACCAACGTCACCAGTGCGATGATAGGCAAAGGTGTCTGCACAAAGTCGGCATGGTGCGGCCAGCCAAGAAACTTCATTGCAAAAGCCAACAGCGTCGACAGAATGGATACGGCAAATGTCAGCAGACCCGCCCAGCCAAACAGATATAGCGGCTTCGTCTGATACGAAGCCATGAACTTGATCGTAATCAGATCGAAAACAACTTTAACCGTCCGCGACAATCCGTACTTGGACTTACCCATTGTCCGCGCGTGATGTTCGACCGGGATTTCGGCCACGCGGGCGCCGGCCCAGGATGCATAGATGGGTATGAAGCGATGCATCTCACCGTAGAGTTTGACATCCTCAATCGACTCGCGCCGGTAGGCTTTTAGAGAGCAGCCATAGTCGTGCAGAGGCACGCCGCCGATCCAGGAAATCAAACGATTGGCCAGCATCGAAGGAACCTTGCGTGTTACAAGCTTGTCTTGTCGGTTCTTGCGCCAGCCTGAAACCACGTCATAGCCTTCGCCCAGTTTATCCAGGAGCCGCGCGATGTCTGCCGGATCGTTTTGCAGATCGGCGTCCATCGGAATCAGCACTTCACCGCAGGCGGCATCAATGCCAGCAGCCATCGCAGCGGTCTGGCCGTAATTCCTACGTAAGGCAACGACGCGCACGCGATCGTCCAGCCGGGCCAGTTCGCGTAAGACTTTTAGGCTGCCATCCGTCGAACCGTCATCGACGTAGATGATCTCCGAGGTCCGTCCGAGGGCCTGCAAAGCTGCGTCTAACTTCGCGTGAAGCGGTCGCAAATTCGGTTCTTCATTGTAGACGGGAAGAAACACGGACACTTCCGGCTGGTCACCGCCTGCCAAAGTTGGTTCATTCGTAAGCAGAGTTTCTTCTTCGTAAGTTTTCATTGGCAAACTTGGTTTTCTTGTGAATCGCTGAGTCCCGGAGGGACCGAATGTTTATAGAACTCCTGGATCTAACGGTTCTTCGCTCCAGCCGGAGCGAAATGTATGTTTCGACATATCCCTCGAGCAGTACATTGCGCTCCGCTGGAGCTCCAAACCGTGGTTAGTCGAGAAGTCTATAAACATTGGGCTCCTCCGGAGCCAGAACATCGTAACTACTCAATTCTTCGGGCCACGCAAATAATTGAGACTCCGAACGGAAAGTTCAAATAGCGCAGCAGGCCACGCTCCGCTCCCAACAGTTTCCCCAGCAGGCCATTCATAAATCCAATCGTAATATTATTCTCTGATTCCGGTCGCAATCCCGTTGCGCGCATAAAGAGTCTACCGAGAAGTATCGGTGTAAAAAAGCTGATGTTCACATAAGTAGCGCGCTCAACTTCAAAGCCCGCTTCCTTCACCACGCGCTTCAAACCCTTGAGCGTATAGCGGCGCCGGTGATTACTGATGTCGTCCTGAACTCCCCACAAAAACATAAACGCCGGGACAAACAGCAGCGCGCGGCCGCCAGGACGCAGTATGCGCCGCATCTCTTTTAGGCCGGCAAGATCGTCATCCAGGTGCTCCACTACATCAAGACCGGTCGCCAGATCAAATGAATTGTCGTCGTAAGGTAAGGCTTCAGCCGCGCCTAGTTTAACCTTCTCTAATCCACGCGCCTGGCAAAATGAAAGCGCCTCCGCGGAAACATCTACGCCCTCGGCCGCGCCAAACTCCGCCAACATTTCGAGATTTGCGCCAGTGCCGCAACCCACGTCAAGGATGTTCAGGGCGCTCGCCTGTCCCCGGCTCGACTGCAAATCGCGAACGAGGCGTTCGAGGAAACTCCTGATGATTTGCCGCCGTCCGACAAACCACCAATGGCTCTGCTCCACGCGGCGCATGATCGCGTAGGTGTGTTGCTGCATCTCACGTGGCAGCGGTTCGTTAAGGTTGTTCGTTGTAGTAGCCACCAGGGTTATCTGCCCCACGCTGAAAGCGTGAAATATAATAGCCCAGGGTAAGCGCGTTTCGCGCGCCACCCTGGGATCAAAGCCACAAAAAATGAGGCCTTCCGGACCGAGACCGTTCTACATCGCACGCTGAAACCACTCAACGAATCGCTTGATACCGTCTTCAATTTGCGTCTGTGGATTGTAACCGAGTAATTGACGAGCCTTCGTGATGTCAGCAAATGTCTGCGGCACGTCGCCCGGTTGTAACGGCTGCCGGTCGATTTTCGCAGTTGCTCCCAGTTCTTTCTCGAGGAGCGAAATCAGTTCGCGTAGCTCGACCGTGCGCGACTCGCCAAGATTTATCACTTCGTAGTCGCTCGCTGTGTAGTCGATCGCTGAGCGCACGCCCGCGATTATGTCGTCAATAAAAGTGTAATCGCGACGAGTGGTGCCGTCTCCAAAAACGGGGATCGGTTTGCCCTCCGCGATCAAACGCGAGAATTTGTGAATCGCGAGATCAGGACGCTGTCGCGGTCCGTAGACCGTGAAGAAGCGCAAACAGAC
Organism: Pyrinomonadaceae bacterium; assembly: GCA_050747225.1. GTDB lineage: Bacteria > Acidobacteriota > Blastocatellia > Pyrinomonadales > Pyrinomonadaceae > PSRF01. The sequence continues at coordinate 28,523 of JBOGOP010000005.1, read as the reverse complement.
TGAGCGTATGCCGTAAAGATGTGTGTAGGTATGGCAGAGTAATTCGCCCGCGGCCTTGGTTGCTGCGTAAGGAGAGATAGGCTGGCGAATTGGATCGTCTTCACTAAACGGCACCTTGGCGTTGATCCCGTACACCGACGACGACGAGCCAAAAACAAATTGTTTGATGCCGTGTTCGCGTGCGAGTTCCAGAAGGTTCATTGTGCCGTTGATGTTTGTCTCAGCGTAGAGGAGCGGTTGATCGAGCGACGGTCGCACGCCCGCGCGAGCTGCAACGTGAACAATGCAGTCGAAGCTGTTCCCGGCAAAGACATTTTCCAGCGCGGTTTTATCGCGAATGTCCGCTTTGAATAAACGGTAGTTAGGGTCTTTCCCATGACGGCTCGCGTTGGCACGCTTGATTGCGGGATCGTAAAAGTCGTTGAAGTCATCGACGACAGAAACCTGCCAGACACCTTCAGAGAGCAACCGATCGACAAGGTGCGAACCGATGAAACCCGCCCCGCCTGTTATCAGAATATTTTTCATATGGAGTGCGGTGACCTGTCACCGCTTTGCTCGGTCGCGACCTGTCGCGACCGTTTGAGGGTACCATTCACTCGGGCGTTGCGGCGTCAAGCCGCCGCGGACCAAAGCGGTGACAGGTCACCGCACTCCAAAGTAACTACTTAGTGGCGTAGATCCAAAGATGCCAACCCCAGCGCGAAGCCAGTCGCGATTCCAAAGACTGCGGTAAAACGTTGCCAATCACCGGCAGCCAGCGCTTGTTAAGAAAATAAGTCCTCAAGGTTACTTCCGAGAAATCCTTGAATAGCTCGCGTCCTTCCTTTCTGGAATAAACTCGCGCCAGCGGATTCCCAGCTCCGTCAGTGTTCTGACTCAGAAACTCGTCTGGCTTTAAGTAAGATCCTTTTTCCGTCTTCAGAAGCCGCGCATGCTCCCGCAGCGACTCGATCGGCTCGCCCGTGATTTTGTTAACCAACTTAATCCCTGATTCCCACCGTAGCAGCTGCGCTCCGGCTCGTCGCAGCAAAGAAATGTTCACCCGGTAGTTATAGGAATCGCGATGGTAAAGCATTACCACTGCACGACCGCGCGGACGCAATACGCGATGAACCTCCCGAATCGCTTTTCCTGTTTCCGGGGTGTGATGCAAAACGCCGTGCGAGTAAACGAGATCAAAACTCTCGTCGGGGAAGGCGAGGTTTTCCGCGTCGGCAGTTTGAAATTTTCCCGCCAGATCGAACAACTCGAAACGCCGGCGCGCCAGTTCCACCGCGGCCTCGGTGAGATCTACGCCGGTGTAATCAGCGCCCGCCTCGGCAAACTGCGCACCGTCTGTGCCGAGTCCACAGCCAATTTCCAAAACCTTCAAACCGCGCGCACCGGCAAAGTCTGCGGCCACCGGAATGTGCCACTCTTTTGTGTAGCGATGGGCTTCAACCAGCTCGTAGAAACGGCGCGTGCCCGGCGCCGCATCGGCAAACTTCACCCCGCAGGGATTCGCCTGCCAAAAAGCGCGCACACGTTCCTTGAGATTGTTGTTATCGATCAAAGCTGATCAGAATAACAGAAGGGCGACAGAAACCCCGACCCATCGTCCCAGAGCGAATAGCCAGTTTTGGTCGCCTTTGGAACATCTTAAGCTTCACAAAAACTCAAACAGCTTATATGCTTTCAGCGCTCAATCACTCACTTGTGAGAAGCATACTTTTGCTATCAAACTGCCATGGCTGAACGAAAGTCTCAAAGAACCCAGAGCAAAGAACCCAGTCCAACCTCGAACGCCGACGTTGCACCGGGAAGGCCGGAAGTCATCCTGGAGTTCTTGTTCGATCGTGGCCTGCTCTACATCTCAGTAAGAAATATTGGCAACCAACCGGGCATCGGCGTTTCGGTGAAGTTCGATAAGAAGATCCTTGGCCTGGGCGGCACAAAAGAGATTTCAGCGATGGCCGTCTTTAAGAATATCGAGTTTCTCGGTCCGCAAAGAGAGATTCTGTCGCTGCTTGATTCCAGCAGTTCGTACTTCAAAAGGAAGCAGCCTACGAAAATATCAGCCTTGGTAACATACCAGGACCTCGAAAAACGACGTTATGAGATTTCGATCAAGCACGATCTTGAAATCTACCGGGACCTTGTTTTTGTTGAGCCCACAAAAGAACGAGAATGTAAGTGCCAAAGCTGACTTGGCCTAATTCTCGATAGGAGGAGCGAAATGCCCGCAGGAACCAGAAACGATCCTTACAAGAACTGCAACTTCCTGGTTGAGATTGAGGGTGCAACGGTAGGGGGCTTTTCAGAGTGCACCGGACTAAGCTCAGAGGTTGAGATCATTGAATACCGTGAAGGCGGTGATCATCGAGTTCGAAAATTGCCCGGGCTCGCAAAGTACGGCAACATTACTCTGAAACGCGGCGTTACCCAATCGCTGGATCTCTACAACTGGCATCGTGATGTTTTGAGAGGACAGACCGATCGCAAAACTGGTGTGATCATCCTTTTGGACGACGCGCGGTCTCCAGTTGCTCGCTGGGTCTTTCGTGAGGCGTTCCCGCAAAAATACGAGGGCCCGCGATTGAATGCCAAAGCTTCAGAGGTAGCGATTGAAACGCTGGTAATCTGTTGCGAGAGCCTGGAACGCGAAGAATAAAAGCGTTAGATATCGTCTGGCTTGTTATGGTTTGTCAGCCGCGGCCAGGATCCGTCCGATCACCTTCGGATCGTCAGGCAGTAATCCTGACTTCGGCAGTCGCGGCGTCAGTATTGCCCAGTTCTTGTCCATCGCAAACACTTTCCGGAACAGCGGCAGCGACTCATCCACTCGGCCCATATTTACTAAAGCAACCGCGTGCCAATAAATCATCTCGGCGTTATCGGGAACCAGTTGCTCTGCCGCGCCATACTCGCGCAACGCACCTTCATTGTCCTTGTGCTCAACCGCGAGGTCACCAGCATTCATGTGGTTGTAGGCCCGTTGCAAAGTCACTAACCGGCGCAGCTCCTGCAAGGGTTCAGCACTGTCGTCAACACGCAAATCAAAAGTTCTGTCCTTCCAGGATTGCCCGGTCGGTTTGCCGGTGACTACAACGAGCGCAGCGGATTGCCGGCCGCGGATGTCGCCACCGACCGCCTGGGCAGCGTCCAGCGCCGCCAGCATTCGATCTGCAAGATCGCCTTTTGTGTTTTCAAAAGCCTGTGCCATCGCCGGCCACACTTTGTCGTTGGCCATCAGATTCGCCTGGACTGAAAAATTCTTGCTGACAATATGGCCAGCCGCTGCGATATCGTTCTTGCCTGTCCAGGCATCAACGCGACCCTGCGCGTCAATCATCGCTACCTGCCGAACATCACGGCCGTCGTCGCCCGCCAGTAACGAGCGCAATGCCTCCGGCCCGCTTTTCCCGGTGCGCATTAGTTCCAAACCGAGCTTGCCGTAACTGGGATCGACGAACGATTGGGTGGCGACAGCCCCGACACCTGCCTCCGCCCACGGCACGATCGGACCGACTGAGAACCAGTGTGATTGAACGGCAACTCCGAGTTCACCGGTTGCCGGATCTCGTGCCACGATCGAGAAGGTGTGAACCGGGCGTGGAGGCGCGACGAACGTCTTACGTTCCGATTTGGTTTGCTGCGATTGCAAAGCTGGAGTGATTGCAATAGTCAGTAGCAGCGCAAAGAATAAACGCATTATCTTCCTCCGACCGTTTGTAAGGCAGCGAAGCCGCCTGCAGGTTTCAACCGGGAAACGGATAAAACCGGGTGTTGCGGAAAATCCAAAAGGACATGATCACCGCAAATAACATCCAGATATATTTGGCGTCAAGGTGGTGCTTTTGAAGTGGCCGGCCGCGCACAGCCGCTGCCGTATACCGGAATAGCGCGTAAAGCAAGAATGGAAGCAACAAGACCATGAGCGGGTTAAACTCAAAGGCCGACACCACGTCGCCGTGGAGCAGGCGATGGAGGCCACGGGTGCTGCCGCAACCCGGACAAGTAAAGCCCGTCAGCGATCGAAATGGACAAGCAGGAAAGAACCCTGTTTTACCAGGCTCGAAGAAGAAGAGATAGGTTGCCCCTATCGCGATTGATAACCAGATGAGCAGGGCGGTCAGACGCTTATTCACGATCTCATCGAACCTCATGAGACGGCTAAACTAACACGGGAAGGTCTGACATGAAATGCGGGAGACGATAGCGAACAAAGGCCGCAGGACCGAACAATGGTTCGGCAATCGAGCTGAAACAAGGGCTGTCCTCTTTAGAACCAGCCCTTCTTGTGCTGCAGGTAAGTCGTGACAAACTCTTCGTCGGATTTCGTGAGATATATTATTCCTTCAACGATCCCGATCACGCTGGGCACAATCGCAAAGATCCCGCAGGTCAAAACCGTTATTAGAAGCATAATGATCCCTTCGGTCGTGTAGCCCAGCACGAACTTGTGAACACCGAAGGCGCCTACAACTATTCCCAGTATTCCAGCCAGGACCTTCTTGTCAGCTCCCATGGCCTTCCAGTCAGTCATCGCTCCTGGCGTCCCGTGGACCGACTGCATTGGCTGATAGCCGCCGCTGCTAACAGGACTCAAAGAGGCCTGACAGGTTGTGCAAAATTGTGCAGTGTCATCGTTAATAGCGCCGCATTTTGTGCAATATCTACTCATTAACTCATGCTCCGAAAGTCATTCGAAAATCGCCACGTGGTAAGGTCGCTTGGGATGGAACCCTAAGCGTCCAACGTAACGCTTACATGTTTCCTGCCGCTGCCAGTCCAATAAAGACAATCCATATGACAACACCGCAAACTATGCTAACCAACCCCAGCCCGACTGCAATGAACATGAACATCTTGGCTTTTCTGGAAGCTTCCATCGCTCCGGCAGTATCGCCAGTCTGTAGTTTGCTGTTTACCTGCGTCGCGAAAATGATCGACACCACTCCCAAAGGTAAACAACAGAATATCGTGGAGAGGATCGCCGGAATCAAATAGTTTGGTACGTCCGATGTAGCACCTGATGCGGACGGAGAACTCCATTGTTGAGACATTTAGTTTCTCCCTGGGGTCACACTGAGATTTTCGAACGCTAGTCGTTCAGTTGAACTGGTTTTTCACGTGGCAAAGCCGGACCGGCCGAGCCTTAGCCTAAATTCTGCGGTGGTGGCGGTGCAAGTCCGTTGCCTTTACGCTTCTCGAAAATTGCCGTACCGATGACCCCACCTAAAGTTGACAGCAATACCAGCATTATGGCGCCCACAATGCTTGCAATGATGACCAGGATCGTACCCGAAAACGGTATTTGTACGCCGCTCCGGTTCAGTTGCTCCTGCATCACGGCCATGCCATACAACAGGGAGAAGGGTAGGTAAATGACGACATATATTATCCCGCCCACAACACCCGCCAAAGCGCCAACGATCGCCCCGTCTCCAAGCTTCACCGGCACGCTTGATCCCTTTATGTAGATGAAGGATGCAAGTACGCCGCCGATAATGCTCCAAATACAGCAGCAGAAGCCGATGAACGGAATGAGCGAATGGATAGCGGACAAGAAGCCCACTATAACCCCACCGATAAGTGCTGACTTTAGTTTGTTATTCATCAGATCTCAACTCAGAGAATCAGGGTTGGAAAAAGCCGGAAAACCAAAAATATTGGATGGATTTAAATCGCCCTGCATAACTAACAAAGAGTGTGCGGATTGTCAACAAAATTGACGGATTTTGATTTGGCAACCAGCGTTTCCGAGCGCCCAAAATCCGTTTGTAAAGACCGCCTGGCCAGGCTGAGGCTCCTCGACAAACTCAGTTTTGTCGGACATTATTCTTACATGTACGAATTCGCAGTGGCTCCGGCAGTTACCAGTATTCGCCGTCGCGGTGTCGAAATAGCCGAAGTCTCGCCGGCGAGTCTTGGGTTTGAGTTGGAACTCGAGTCTGGCGACCGGATCATCAAAGTAAATGGCCGTCCGGTGCGCGACTACCTCGACTTTCGCTTTCAAACTGCGGGCGAAACCGAACTCGTGATGGAGGTTCGCAAGAGCACTGGCGAAGACTGGGAGCTGCAAATTGAACGCGGCGAAGGCGAGGATTTTGGGCTTAGCTTCGAACAAATTGTTCCGCGCCAGTGTGCCAACGAATGCATCTTTTGTTTTTGTAACGGGAATCCCGCTGACGCCCGCCCCTCACTCTTCATCAAAGACGAAGACGTCAGGCTCTCGTTTCTCTATGGCAACTACACCACGCTGACTTCGATCAGCGAAGACGAGATGCGTCGGATTGTCGAGCAGCGACTCTCTCCGCAATACGTCTCTGTTCATGCAACCGACCTGGACGTGCGTGCATATCTGTTGGGAATCGACAAGGAGCGCGCCGACATCGCGCCAAAACTCAAACGCCTCCTCGATGCAGGAATTGAAATCCATGCTCAGGTGGTGCTTTGTCCGGGAATTAACGACGGCCGGATTCTTCGCCAAACAATCGCCGACCTCGCTGCTGAATACCCGCGCATCAGCAGCGTGGCTATTGTTCCGCTTGGGTTGACGCGATACAACACTGACGCGCGACTGACTGCGGTAACCCCGGACTTCTGCCGGCAAATAATTTCAGAAGTCTCGCTTCTTCAAACTGACCTCCGTGAGGAGCTGGGGACAACGTTTGCGTTCCTGGGCGACGAAATTTATTTGCGAGCGGGGCGCTCGGTGCCGGCGCGTCCACACTACGGTGACTATCCTCAGATCGAAGATGGCATTGGGATGGTGCGCTCATTTAACAATGAGTTTGCAGCGCTGGTAAAAAAGCTTGACCGACAAACGCCGGCACACCTTCCCAAACTGCGTGGCACAATTCTGACCGGCACGCTCTTCGCTCCGGTATTCAAACCGCTCATCGAACGGTTGAATCTGCGCTTTGGTACCAAGCTAACGGTGGAGAAAGTTGAAAACAACTATTTTGGCGGCGACGTTTCAGTTGCCGGACTGCTTACGGGCGGTGACCTGCTTGCGGCGCGGGAACGCATAAACGGTAAGTTTGTTATCATCCCCAGAAGCACACTCAAGAGTGACGAAGACATCATGCTCGATGGGATGACACTCCAGGAACTAACGGTGAAACTTGGACTGCCGGTGCATCCTTTCGACATGAAGTCATTCGCCCAGTTCCTCGTTCAGAAAAACTAATTTCCGCTCAATGATCGCCCCCGAACCACTTGCAAACGCTTCATCGCAGCCCGCACCTGTTTCCACGCCAAAGATTCTAGACGTCGGCTGCGGCCAGAATAAATACCCCGGCGCCATCGGCATTGATTCAAATCCACGAGCCGACGCGGAGGTAATTCACGATCTGGGCGTGTTGCCTTATCCGTTTCCCGACAATGAGTTTGACCTTATCATTTGCCGCCACGTGATTGAGCACGTTCCGGACGTCATGTCGTTTGTAAGCGAGCTTCATCGCATAACAAAGCCCGGCGGAGTCATCAAGATCGTAACGCCGCATTATTCAAATCCCGACTGGCCCACCGACCCAACGCACCGAAACCATTTCAATAGCTACTCCTTCACCTGCTTCATGCCCGATCGAACCCCTTTTCCGTTTTATACAACTGTAGAACTCCGACCAGTGCGCACTTATGTCAGTCTGGCAAATCTCTGGCGCGCGCTCGGACTCGAATGGATAACAAATCTTGACCAACGCTGGCCCGCCCTTCGCTTTACCAGAAAGTTTTGGGAGTTCTATCTCTCGAATATTTTTCGGGGCAAGGAACTCCATTTTGAGTTTGAGGTAATCAAGTGCGGTTCTCTTGAGATTTCTGAGCTATCGGACCGGTCAGCGCCCGAACTCTACAATTCATAGTTTTGAACACAAATCCAATTTTTGGAAGATTCCACGTCAATTCTGAGTTGCGAAACTCAATAAATTTGGCGTAAACGATTTATCCGGACACTAGGCATGATTATTGCAGCTTTGTAGTGGTCACATTACAGCCTAAGCACGGCTTTCATCACTTTTAGTCATCAAATAAATAAACCAATTCGGTCCACTTTCCAAGCTTTCGGAGGACACAAAATGCGAAGTAAACTCTTTCCCTTTAAATTGTTCTTAGGCCTGTTCGTTGCAGTGTTAGGTGTCTGCTCCTTGCCCACCGGCGCGCACGCACAAATGACCAGGGGCGCCATTTCCGGCACAGTGCGCGACGAGGCAGGAGCGGTCGTTCCCGGCGCTCTTGTGCGCGTCATCAACCCTGAAACTAATGTCTCGCGAGATGCTACTACAAACGAAGACGGGTTCTTTCGGGTCGGAGCTTTGGATGCTGGAACCTACACAGTAACGGTAGAGAAAATCGGCTTCGCCAAGATTGAGAATCGTGCGGTCAATGTCCGGCAGAGCAATGAAACAAGCTACGATGCGGAACTCAAGGCAGGCGCCATCAGCGGCACGGTGGACGTTACCGCTGAGCAAGAGGCAATTACTCTTAACAAAACGAATGGCACGATTGGTTTGACGAGCACTGCAAGGCAGGTTGTCGAGCTGCCCTTGGGCGCGGCCCGCGACGTTAACAACCTCGCCCTGCTGTCCCCCAACGTGTTTAGCGCCCCAGGCTCGACGGGAATTTCCGCCAACGGTCAGCGCGCACGCAATAACAACTTTACGATCGATGGCTCCGACAACAACGACCTCAGCGTCACCATCTCCACAGTAGATGTAGTGCCGGAGGGTGTTGGCGAATTCCAGGTACAGACCAATCCTTACAATGTGGAATTTGGTCGCAATTCCGGCGCTCAAATCAACGTCATTACGCGTTCCGGAGCAAACGACTTCCATGGCGATGCCTTCGAGTACTACCGCGGCAGCCGCCTCAACGCCCTTGACAACATCGAGAAGGCTGCAGGCTTAACGCGCCCGTCGCGTTTCGTGCGCAACCAATTTGGCTTCACATTCGGCGGGCCGCTCCACCTGCCGCGTTTCGGCGAAGGTGGCCGCTCGATCATCAACGGTCGCGATCGCACCTTTTTCTTCTACCTGTTCCAGGCTGACAAGCAACGTCCGGGCGCTAGCCTCGGCGGCAACGTTAGAATTCCCACGCCAACCGGCCTGGCGGCGCTGCAGACCGTGCCGCTCGGATCAGGTCAGTCGGTAGGCGGCCGCCAGGCTGTACTCGCGCGCCTCGGCTTCCTAAACACTGTTTATGCTACCGGTGTACAGTTCCGCACGCTCACGAACCAGACTGTTAACGGTGTGGCAATCCAAACTGGCTTGACGAACGTCGGTATCTCGCAACCAGCCGACTACTACACCCACACACTGAGAATTGACCACAAGATCGGCAGCAACGACAACTTGACGGGCCGCTACATCAGTAACAAGACGACGGACGTCAACGTGATCAGTAATACCGCGTTCGGCCCAATCTTCGCCGGCGACCAGAACATCTTCGATCAGAACCTGGCGCTGAGCGAAACGCACGTCTTCAACGCTGCCACTGTCAATGAGTTTCGCTTCTCTTACGTCCGACGCAATCTCGGATTTCCCGAGAATGACCCGAACAGTCCGACTGCCGGCATCACCGGCCTGTTTACTATCGGCGGCGCGTCGAATTTTCCCCAAGGCCGAATCCAGGACGCCTTCCAGTTCTCTGACACGCTTTCCCGACAGACCGGCAATCACTCGTTAAAGTTTGGCGCGGACATCCGTAAGCTTAAACTCTTCAACATCGCAGCCTTCGACTCGAAGGGCACGTTTACCTTCGCCAACCTGCAGGACTACATCAACAACCGGGCCACCACGTTCGCGCAGGCGCTTAACACCGCCTCGTTCGACGCGCGGCAGACGCAGCAGTACTACTTTGCCCAGGACGACTGGCGCGTAACTCCAAACTTGACCCTTAACCTGGGCGTGCGCTACGAGACGTCGAACGCTCCGTTCGGCTTCTTCGGTGCGACCGATGCGGCGAGCCTTGCGGCCCTCGTCCCCGGCCCCACCCGGAGGGACAACAATAATTGGGCGCCGGCAGTCGGCTTCGCCTACAGTCCGCGCCCCGAGGGCGGCTTCATGCGATCTCTATTCGGAGACGGCCTAACCAGCATCCGCGGCGGCTACAGGATTGCTTATGACGTGTTGTTCTACAACATCCTGACGGTCAATGCGTCGAACTTTCCGCGCGTGGTCGTAGGACAGATCACGTCACCCGCAACTCAGGATCTTTATCCGAACATTGCGACCGTGACGGGAGCCCCTGTCTTCAATCCGCTTGCCACCTACGTAAACACGCCAGAGAACGCCGTCAACCCGTACTCGCAGCTCTTCAGTTTTAGCGTCCAGCGCGAGATCGCGCGTGACTACGTCCTGGAGGTTGGTTATACGGGCAGCCGTTCCCTGAATCAGATCAACCAACTTCAGGCGAACCCCGGAATCCTGACTGCCGCCCAGGCCGCCACGGTGCGGGCGACGCAAAACGCCAGCTCGATCCCGAGTTTGCAGGCGCGCCGCCTCTTTCCGCAGTTCGGCTCGCGCGTCCTGATCGCCACCGATTCGCATGCTAACTACAATGCCGGGTTCGCAAGTCTGAACAAGAGGTTCTCGAAGAACCTTCAGTTTGGCGTGGCCTACACCTTCAGCAAGCTGATGTCGGACAACGACGAGTCACTTGGCGTCGGCGCGATCACAGGCGGCACCCCGCAGATCCCGCAGGACTTCTTTAATATTAAGCCTGAGAAGAGCGTGTCAGCCTTTGACCGCACACACCGGCTCGTTGCCAACTTTATTTATGAAGTACCGGCGCCCCCGGGAAAATTCTTTGATAACGGGTTCGGCAAGCAGGTTTTCGGCGGGTGGCAGCTTTCAGGCATCATCACACGCCAGTCGGGCCAGCCGTTCACCATTTTGACGGGCGTCGACACCAACGGCAACGGCGGTGGCGGCGACCGCCCCAATTACAACCCGAGCGGCACCCTTGTACTCGACCCAGTCACGGGTGACTTCCGCACTTTCACCAGCCCACTCACCGGCGGTCAATTCATCGTGCCGCTAGGCACTAACGGACTGCCGCTGGTCAACAGCCTCGGCAACGGCAACATCGGTAAGAACACTTACCGTGCGCCGGGCTTCTACAATACCGATCTGAGCGTGCAAAAGAAATTCCTGTTGCCATGGGGCGAAAGCCCTCATCGGCTCATTTTCCGCGGTGATTTGGTGAACGCCTTCAATCAGGATAATTACGGACGACCGGTCAATAGCCTTAGTAATCCTGACTTCGGTAAGAACCTCAACAACTGGGGTAACCGCACTATCACCCTGGCTGTGAAATATAGCTTCTGAGGTTAACCCCTCTTGTGTAAGTAGAGCTTTTTGATTTATTTCCTGGAGGGCTCCTCGAAAGAGGGCCCTCTGTTTTTTTTAGGCAGACAAACGTCTGGGAGGACCAGATGAAGAAAGTGAAACCAAGCGCGCTTATCGCCCTTCTAATAATCTGTGCCTCGAGTTCCGTCGTTTTTGCGCAAGCTGGCACTAGCAGTCTCGTGGTCCTAAAGTGCAGTTGGGAGAAACAGAGGATCCGACCAAGACCTTCGCTGGCCTCGCTGGCTTCCCAGGACGAGTTGGTGCAGCAATCCCAGAGAGAACAACAACTCGCTGCTGCCAAAAACGCAGGAGATAAGGGCAAGGTGACCAAGCTTGAAACCCAGATTAGCAATCACCAACAAGCCAAAGTAAAAGCTAGCCAGACCGAACTGCCCCGCGACGGCTACCAATACAAAGTGACGCTCCTAAACGATGGTGTGAAGACGATCAAATCTATCGACTGGGATTATCTTTTCCTTGACCCCATCACTCAGCAGGTGCTTGCACGTCACGAGTTCACCAGCGACGAGTCCATCAAACCTGGCAAGAGCAAAGAGGTCAGCGTGCTCTACCTCATACCGCCGGTGAAGACTGTAAGCGCCAGAACGCTCGACAAGAAGGATTCCTTGCTTTTTGCTGAGCAAGTCGTCGTCGTACGTATTACCTACTCAGATGGCTCAGTCTGGCAGCATCCGTAAATCGAGATCGTGGGCTGAGGCGCAACTTGTAATAGCGCTCCTCCCAGAAAACATTCGGCGCTGTTTCCTCAGGAGCAACCGCTTTGTCGTTACCCGATGACGAGACCTGGCCCACCGAAAGTTTTGAGTTCTATCTTTCGAATATCTGCCGTGGCAAGGAACTGCACTTTGAGTTTGACGTTGTAAGGTTCCCAAAGCGAACCAAGTTATTTGACGGCGGCCACCTCCCTGATATCTTCTCGCCAGGTTATTGGATTTTTCTCCAAAATTTCGGACTTTCGGCCAAATCTTGGGTTGGGGAAAGCACCGATTCAGGAGTTTTGCCAATTTGCACGAAAATTGCAAAAGGAGGCTGAACCGAATCTTTGGATTCGAAAGCGATTCCCTAATTGAATCTCGACGCGCAACGATCCTTAGGGTACATCCAGAGTGTTAATGGTCCAACTTTCACGCTAATCGGCAATTCCAAACGAAGCAAAAAGGAGAACGCATGAGAAGATTCTTTACCCACCTACCATTCTTGTTTTCTTTGTTATTTCTGTTGGCAACCACGGCGCTTGCCCAGAACACGGGTACCGTAACCGGAATCGTTGAGGACCAGTCGGGCGCCGTAGTTGCCGGCGCCAGTGTTACGGCGCAGAATCCCGCCACGAATTTCAGCAGAACGGCGATCTCAGGAACCAACGGATTCTATCGCCTCGATCAGTTGCCGGTCGGCTCTTATTCAATCTCGGTCGAGGCGCCTGGCTTTAAGAAGACTGTCACCCACGATGTTAAGCTCAGCGTCAATGACGCTTTGACAGTCGATCTCAAACTGGAAATAGGCCAGGTAAGCGAGGTTGTTAACATTACCGGGGCGCCCTCTGCCGTTAATACCGAAACATCGGTGATGGGCAGAACGGTAGACAATAAGACACTTAACGATTTACCAATACTGTCCGGGGCTGCCGGCCGGAATCCTTTGGCCTTGGCGCCTTTGCAGGCAGGCGTGATGCCGGCCGGTCAAGTAGGCCCTTTCTCCGTCAACGGCCAACGGGCGCAATCTAATAACTTTATGCTGGATGGTGGCGACAGTAACGATCTGGCCATTAACGTCCCCGATGCAGTTCAGGGATTCAGCCCTGACGCATTGCAGGAATTCCGCATCTTGACGAACACTTACTCAGCCGATTCCGGTCGTAATTCTGGGGCCATTGTTGCTCTGATAAGTAAGTCGGGCACAAACGACTATCACGGAAATCTGTTTCACTTCTTCCGCAACCGAGTATTGAACGCCACTCCGTTTTTCAATAACGCGGCGCCAACCTTCAACGGTCTCCGTAAACCGCAATTTAATGTAAACGAGTTTGGCGGGACCATTGGCGGTCCGTTACCTCTTCCGCGCTTTGGCGAAGGTGGACCATCCATTATCAACGGTAAGGACAGGACCTTTTTCTTCTTTAGCTATTTGGGCTTTCGGCGCCGTCAGGGTGTAACTAACCAGGCTACAGTTCCCACGCAGGCACAAAGAAACATCATCAACACAGTCGGGACACCCGAATCCAAGGCGTTGCTGGCCCTGATTCCACCAGCCAATTCCGGCAACACTTTGTTCTCTTCGGCGGGCAACAGTTTGGATCGTGACCAGTTCTCCGTCCGCGGCGATCACAAATTCTCGGACAAGAACAATTTCTTTGTAACCTTCTTCAATGAGGATCAGACTTTTGCCGATCCCTTTGCTTTTGGAGGTTCGGCAATCCCGGGATTTGGGACCAGCGGGGTCTTGCGTTTCACCAACGTGGTAGTCAGTGACTTCCACATCTTCAGTGCAAGTACGGTTAATGAATTCAGGTTTTCGTGGCACCAGCGTGACACACTGAGCGTCGTCCCGGCGAACAGGACCACACCTGCAGACTTAGGGATTCAAGGGATTGTGCCCGATGATTCGGCCGCAGTCGGTCCTCCCAGAGTTGACATCACAGGGTTCTCGAATTTTGGGAATACCATCCAGGGTCCGCAGGGTCGTGATGACAATACGTTCCAGTCCGTGGACAACATCTCCAACAACCGTGGGGATCATCACCTCAAGTTCGGCGGCGAATACCGCACTTACTACCAAAACCAATCCTTCGACTTCATCAACAACGGGCTTTACTTCTTCACGGGCGATATGGTCGCAATTTTGGGGAAGCCCCTTATACCTGGTCTCAACGCCGCTCTAAGCGATTTCGCTAGAGGCGATGTTCTTGAGTTTGTGCAGAACAGCGCCGGCACGCCCAGGTACGAAACCAGTTCCTACAACGCCTATTTTCAGGATGATTGGAAGGTAAGATCCAATCTCACTTTCAATTTAGGCGTGCGCTATGAGTTGGACAAGCCTCTGGTTGACAGCGAGGATCGCGTAAACACATTCCGATTTGGTCAGCAGTCAACGGTCTTCCCAACAGCGCCTCGCGGCATGGTATTTCCCGGTGATACCGGAATCACGAGTTCTACTTACCAGACCGACAAGAATAATTTTGGCCCGCGCGTGGGATTTGCCTGGGATGTTTTCAAAAATGGGAAGATGAGCTTGCGAGGTGGTTACGGCATGTATTTCGACACCGTAATCTCCGAGACGACGTTGCAGTTCCTGACGGCGCCGCCTTATGCAATCCAGCCGTTCGCGGATTGTACGACCATCGACAATCCTTTCGCGAATGCACTGTGTACTACCCCAATACCTCAGCCCTTCCCCTTCACCCCAGTGGCGCCGGGCGGAACGTTTGACTTTACGACGGTTGCTCCAATCGCCATGACCATCAACGAGCCGGGCTTCAAGACTCCCTACTCGCACCAGTACAATTTGAACGTGCAGTGGGAGTTTTATAAGAATTACTTGCTCGAGGTTGGTTACGTCGGCACCGCGGGAGTGAATTTGCTTACCCGGCGAGAGATCAACCCCGCTATTCCGGGGCCCGGGGCGAACACTGGTAACACCAACCAGCGCCGCATCTTCAATCAGGGCAATCCGCAGAATGCGGCCTTCGGTGGCTCGGTATTCAGCAACATCACCAACCAGGAGACGTCTGCTAATTCCAATTACAATAGCCTTCAGATAACCGTGTCCAAGCGCTTCTCGGACGGGCTTTACTTCCAGAACGCCTACACTTGGGGCCACTGCATCGATAATTCTTCCGGGTTGCGCTCAAACACCCGCTGGAACAATCCGAGTGCTGATCGCGGAAACTGCGACCAGGATATCCGCCAGCGCAACGTGTTGAGCTATATCTACGAGTTTCCTTTTTATAAGGGGCAACATGGACCGCTCGGCAAGCTTCTCGGTGGTTGGCAGATAAATGGCGTGAGCGTGTTTCAGAACGGCACTCCATTCAATATTACCGATGGATCCGATCGGTCGCTCTCGGGAGCAGGGAGTAATCGGCCTGACGCCACTTCAACCCAGATTGTGTTCCAGGATCCGCGCAATACCGATACCGCGAACGGCGGACCGAATCGTATCTTTAACGGCACGGGTGGCGGTACGTCGACCGCTGCAACGAATCCCTTCTTCCGCAGGGTTGGTTCTGGGGCGAGTTTTGCTCTCGGAGCCGGTCGCTTCGGAACCATGGGCCGCAACGTATTCCACGGGCCTGGTGACATCATTTTTGATGTCTCGCTGATCAAGCGAACGACCATCGCGGAGAATAAGGTCCTCGAATTTCGCGCGGAAGCGTTTAACGTGATGAACCACGCCAATTTTGGGAACCCGAATGGTGCAATCGATTCAGCCAATTTCGGGCGCGTCACCACCACCAGGGACCCAAGGCTCATTCAGTTTGGCTTGAAGTTTCAATTCTAAACAGAACCATCCTTAACCTAAGAGGGGCGGCTTGATGGTCGCCCCTCTTAGTTATTTCACCGGCAAGGGGAGTCGTTCAACTCTACAAGCTAGCGATAAGCCGGCAACTCAACATCAGTTACCACGTTGATTTCTTTTTTGAAAACAGCTTCAGAAGGTGCGGTCCATGGTCATCCCCTCAGTTGGATTTCAAGCTCGGCAGCATTCCTTCCTCTGGTCCACATTCCTGGTTCTTCTAATTAGCCTAACCTCCCCGGCGCAGTCCGACCCAAACGTGAAACTTGACAGCGGAACCGGGGGTCGGAACACCCTTCAAGGCGACGTCTATTTTCCCTCCGGTCAGAGACTCGACCGGCCGGTTCTCGTAAAACTAAATACGGTGCGCGGTGAGATATCAACAACGACTAACGGAAATGGCTCATTCACGTTTCGGCAATTGGGCGCTGGACGTTACACCTTAAGAATCGACGCAGTAGAGGGCTATGAGCCCGCTTCCGAAGTTGTCGAGATCAATGAGCCAGGGTTTGGTGGAGGCATGAGTCGTCCAGGCCAAACATATGCGGTTCAGATCCGTCTTAGGCTTCGAGAACGAGCTTCTATTTCTTCGAGCGTGGTTTCCGCAAACTCGCCACCAAAAGCGGCAGTCGACCTGTTTGAAAAGGCGGTGGCATCAGCAAAAGCCGGTGATCGAGGGAGAGCCGTAGAAGAACTGAAGAAGGCAATTGCAATACATCCCACATTTGTTGCCGCACTTAATGGCCTCGGCGTTCAATACATGAAGTTGGGTGAGTTTGAGAAAGCATTTGAAGCCCTGTCTCTTGCACTCAAGATCTCTCCGGACAATCCAATGCTCCATTTAAATGCTGGGATTGCCCTCCTGCAGCTGAAGAAATTCGTCCCGGCAGAAGAGGAACTGCACAAAGCGACGCAAAGCAATGAGGCATCGAGCCCAGCGCACCTTTACAGAGCTCGTGCGCTTATCAGTCTCGGGCGATTGGACGAGGCGGAGAAGGAATTGAAGAAAGCCGTCGCAATAGGTGGGGACAACAAGGCTATTGCTCGGCGCTACCTTGGTGGGATTTACATCCAGAGAGGCGAAAACACTAAAGCGATCCATGAGTTGGAGTTATATCTAAAGTCTGTATCAGAATCCAAAGAAGCTATTCAGATTAGGCTTTTGATTAATGAACTTCAAGCGAAGCCTAAAAAGAGCTAGTCAGCACTCCTCCACCGGTAGCGGTATTATTTTTCTGCGAGCGCCTCTCCCACTAAAACGGAAACGACACGCAACCGGACTATGGTTCCGAACGATGATGGGTTTACCTGCCTGTAACTCGTGTCACTATCGCCGACGCGAGCATTTATGGCATCATCACTGCTTCCATGTACCTAACAATAAGGAGTTCTAAATATGTTAGATACCCAAGTTTCTGTTCCGCCCCGGCGGCGTGCCCGGGTGGCCTTTCTGACGGGCGTATTCCTCCTCTGTGTAATCACGGCTACGGCTCAATCTGGACCTGGAGTCGACAATAATAAGGGACTCCCGGACAACAGAATTGAGGGACGTCTTTACTTCCCGTCTGGAAATCCTGGTACTCCAATTAGGGTTAGGCTGAGCGGTGATCGAGGGGAAACGACAACCAATAGCGATCGCGACGGGCGATTTGGTTTTCGGGGATTAAGACCCGGGAGATATACCATTACTGTGGAAGGTGATACAGCTTACCAGAGCGTCAGCCAGATGGTCGACGTTATGCCATTGGGTTCCGGCAGTATGCAAGGGGACAATCCCAGCCAGACCGCCTCTTTGAATATTCGTCTTCAACTGAAAACGTCTTTCGATTCCGGCTCAGGCCTGGGAACGGCAGATATCAATAAGACACCAAAAGAGGCAGTTGAGCTGTACAACTCGGCCCTCAAGTCGGCAAGCGAAGGAGATAGAAAGAAAGCGACTGAACTTCTCAAGAAGGCGCTCTCCATCCACCCCAAGTTTGTGGCGGCATTGAACGGACTTGGTGTCCAATATATGAAACTCGGCGAACTGGATAATGCCTCAGAGACATTCAGTTCGGCTCTCAAAATTGAGCCTGAGCTTTTCATCCTGCGGCTCAATTATGGGCTGGTGCTCTTCCAGCAGAAGAAATACAGCGAGGCAAACCACGAGTTGGATCTCGCACTGAAGAAAAATGAGGCGTCCTCAACCGCACACTTCTACAAAGGTCGAGTGCTAATTGCCCTTCAGCGTTATGACGACGCCATACTCGAATTCCAGCGTGTGATCGCCCTGAAAGGTGAAGAAGCGAATGTTGCGCATAGGTATTTGGGGGGACTTTATGTAGAAAAGGGTGATAAGGCGCAAGCCATCAGCGAATTGCAAGCCTTCCTGAAACTTGAACCCAAAGCGAAAGAAGCCGAGAAGATCCGGGAGATGATTAAACAGCTTCAGGAATGAAGCCTCGTTCAGTAGTCCCCAGAGAAGCCAGCGGTGGTCTCTCGTCACAAATTACCTGCGCCAACGCGTTGTTCGCGACCTCGGAACTGTCACCCCTATTATTGCAGTTGAGACATCGCAGCGATCGCATTTTTCGCAGCAACGGTCTTAACCGGAAGTTGCGCCAATCAAGGGGGCAACAATAGTTGCGACGCATGGTGGGCTCGTGGTTGACGACTTGGAGATATACGGGGCCGGCCGGAACGCGGAGCGTTCCCCGTGAACCCTCTGACTTTCAAGATAAATTTGAACAACATTATCTCAGCACGGCTGCCTGGGGGCTGAGGTTCACGAGGTGCCAGCGTTGGAAGGTGGTGATTGGCCCGTCTCGCAGGAGTTTGACGTACGCGGTTTCAAAGAAGAGCTTTTCCGGACTCGTCCATTCCAGGCGAATAGTTGGATTGTAGGACGCCGGTATCGCAGACGGATCAGGACTGCTTCCGCTGCTGGCGTTATCTGCCTTTTTGCCGCTCGCACTCTTTTCTTCATAAACTCGTGAGGCAGCAAGTAACGCCGTTTGCAACTTGATTCGGGCCTGCGTCGGCTTGGAGGTGGCGGCATCGTAGATCATCACATCAGCTTCGAATGCAGTGGCAACTTTCGATGAGTCGGGACACCAAACCGGCAATGCCTCAGTCAACACGTCATCAAGCAACCGCTCCTTCCCGTCAGGCGTAAGCAGGCGCGGACGTCCGGTGGGCAACTTGAATTCCCGCTCGCGCGCGTCCCACTCACTCTCCTTGCACGCCATCGCCACCAACGCGTGATTATCCGGCGCCCATTCAGCGTAGAAGTAGATCAACCCTTCGCGCGAAGTCAGTGGCTTGAGATCATAGCCGTCGCGGTTGCAGACATAGATTTGTTCCGTACTAAAGAGTGCTACTGAAGGAAAGGCGGGCGCCACTGAAGGCAATGGGGTAGCTTCCACAACTTCCGGCACGTCAGGCACGCTCACGCCCGGAGGAGTCGGCGATGGAGTCGGTTTCACGGCCCGGTGAGCAATGAAGGTGATGAAGTTTCCATCGGGCGACCAGGATACCGTTTCCGGAAAAACGCAGGCGAGATCCGGCGGCGTTAGGTTACGCAAAAATTTGCCATCGGCTGCGTAAAGATCGATGTGAAACTCCTGGCTCGGCTCATCTGCACTTCCGTAGAGCACCAGGGCCCGCTGTCCGTCTGGTGAACGGACAGTCCGCACCAACGCGTCATTTTCTCGACGGGTTTTGAAATCAAGCTGAACGGCTTCAATCTTATCGTCAGCATCTTCGGCCCTGATCTCGGGCGGCATGGCCACGTCAGGCTCAAATTTATAGGCGAGGTTTTGGGCGGGAACGTCACGCAACACCAGCGGGCGTACGTCCTGGCGTTGTGTGATCGTGGTGCATGCGGCGCTGCTCGAAATCAATGCCGCGAGAATTGTAAATATTAACGGAGGCGTTTTCTTGTCTCTCCGTTTGACCAAGTCAGTGGCGGCGGAAGCTGCCGTTTCTTTGCGCCATCTCATCCATCTCGGGGTTTGTTTCGTCGCGAGAGTTTCAATCAAATCGATTCATGCCTCGTGATGCCAGCTGGCGCCCGCGATAATAAAAATGCGCCAATATGGATGTCAACGAACTACTTAGCGGCCATAGACGAGTTGCTGCGCCAGAATGGGGTCGAGCGCCAGGAGTGCGCGGATTGTGTCTTTTGGTGACAGGTGATCGTCGTCGCCCTCATCCTGGTCAACACAGTTATGCTCGAGCGAACGCGATATTCTTCTCTGCAAGGGTTCATAACTCGGATTGCTGAAGACATAGGAACGGGCCGCCAAAGTTCCCACCAGATCGCAAGTCAACTCTTCAGCTCTCTGGTCGTGAATCTGCGTTCCCGTAAGTTTCGAAGCGCGATTGCCCACTCCGCGGAAGAGGGCGCTGAGACTGTCTTCCGATCCATCGGCGATGTGCACCAACTCGTGAGCCAGGACGCTGATTATTCCTTCGTCCGAAGGCAGCCCGGCAAGGAATATTGTGCCAAAGACGATAGTGTGCGGATTCCTGAGGAACACTGATGCATTGTCACGCGAATCCACATCGGGGCGAATGCTTCGGACCGCTTCAACGTGAGCGATCGCACGTTGCAGTCTGGCGTTAGAAGTTCTCGGGTTGCCGAAACCGTAATCCCTGGCAAGTCGTTTAAGGGAAACTATCACCAGGCTCTTGGCCGTTGGCAACAGGCGTTGCGCATTCTGAGCTCCGGCGATCGCTTCCGGGCTGTGAACCGGCAGTGAAGGTCGCCCCTGCATCTCGTCGATAGGGACGCTGCCTTTCGGATCCTTAACCCGTTCCCTGCAAACAACATTACTTGCAAGTTCCACCATCTCGCGCGCTTCCGGCGTCAACGAATCTCGTGAATGGCTGGTGAGCGGAACATCATTTTGCGGGAGGGGCCGCGGTCGCTTTTGCCGACTCTGACCAGCGGCGCCAAAATTACCGGTTCCGACCGCCATGAGAGCGAAAAACGTCCCCAACATGATCGCTGCGCTGACCAACGAGCGCGAACGCCTCGCCTGTCGGTGTCTTGACCGGCGTCTGTCTGCTCTATGGAAACTCTGGATCATTTTCGACTTTTCTCGCTACGGCTGCCATTCTGTCGCCCCGGTTGGTTACTCTCTTCTGTGTTAGCGATGGCGCCATTCGGGCTTACGCTTCTCAGAGAAAGCTTTGATGCCTTCGGAGGCGTCGTGGGTTTTCATTAGTTCGTTGAGATATAAATTTTCCACTTCCTTCAACGCCGAATCCAACGACCGCCCGCGACCGATATCGATTGCTTCTATAGTGAACGCCAGGGCGGCTACCGAAAGATTTCGAAAGCGGGAAAGTAGCTCCGCTGTTTTTTGCTCAAGCTCGCCCCCAGGTAACAGGTAGTTCACCAGGCCGAGACGCGCCGCTTCGGGCGCTTCAATCAACTCGCCAGTCAGCATTAACTCGCGCGCCCTTTTTTCGCCAATAACCTGCGGTAGCACGATCGCAGCCACCGGCGGGAAGACTCCGAGTTTGATCTCGGGTTGCCCAAAGCGGGCACGCTCGCTGGCAATGACGATATCGCAAGCCGCAACCAGTTCACAGCCGCCACCCAGCGCTGCCCCATCCACTATGGCCAGAGTTGGCCGGGCTATTTGCTCGAGGTTTCGAAAAATCCCATGGAAAGAATCCAGCATTTGAAAGATAGTCTCTTCGACATGCTCCTCCACTGCGACTCCGGCGCTAAATGCGTTGCATTCCGCCGAGGCATCAAAAACGATTGCCGCTAATTCGCGCTGCTGAGCACACTCAGTGAGCACCTCGTTGATCTCTCGCATCATTGCGATGTTGAAGATGTTGAGCGGCGGCCGCGAAAGCGTTATGCGTGCAACGCGATCATCGACCTTGAATCTGATGTGCTGAAAGTTGTCAGGCATTCCGCAGCCAGCTATACCCTCTCCGACCCTCTCGATTTTATTGTACGTTTTTTAAGAAAGAACTGCAGGTTTCTTTCCTCTACTTGTTTCCGGAGACAAGTTCTCCCAGCGGTGAACCCAGCCACGATTGATAAGCACGCTTCTGTTCACCGGTCGGCTTGTCCACGGGGAGGATACGATAGGTAGCGTCTGATCGCCCTCCGAGTTTGATTAACAACACACTAAGATCGTCCCCGCGAAAGATTGTTAAACTCACCAGGTCCCCGGCGCGTTTCTCGGCAAGTCGCGCCTCAAGAAATTCCTTACTTGCGCGCATATTGTTTAAGGCAACAATCTGGTCGCCGCTATTCAAGCCCTGCTCATAAGCTGGAGCGCCCGCATAGACTCGCTTGACCAGCAACCGTTCCCCTTCCTGTGCCAGCTCCGCGCCGAGATAAGCCTTCTCCGCGGCCTTGCTGCCATCGGCCGCCGTAGTTGCCTTGTCCAACCGCAGGCCAGCCGCAGCCAATGCAGCGTCATAATCAAGCTCTTCGCGACCGCGCACATACTTCGCAAAAAACTGTTCCAGACTCGATCCCGCCATCGACTCGCACGCTTTCTGAAAATCTGTGGGTGTGTAGTTGCGATTCTGCTTGTAGAACTCTGCATACAGATAACGCATTACGTCATCGAGAGACTTTGCTCCCTTACTCTGCTTCCGAATCTCCAAATCCAAAAGTAAACCAAGGATGGCACCCTTATCGTAATAATCCACTTGCGAGTTGACGGAATTTTCGTCCTGCCGGTAATACTTGATCCAGGTATCAAAGCTCGCATCTTCCGCACTCATCACGAATCGACCGGGCACATTCTCCAACGCTTGAAAGGCCCTGGCGTTTTCCTTCAAAAATTCCTTATCGGAAATGAAACCCGCCCGGCGCAAAACCAGCCGTGCGTAGTAGTCAGTGATGCCTTCCGCCACCCACAGCGACCTGGTGTAGTTCTCTTTGGTGTAATCAAAAGGTCCGAGTGCGTCCGGACGGATTCGCTTGACGTTCCAAAGGTGAAAAAACTCGTGCGCCACTAATGACAGGAACCCCCGATAGGTTCGCGGCCGCGGCGCATTCGGGCCTGCGGAATTCACTCCTTCAGTGGGTTCTTTGGGTTCAGGCCCAAAGCCGAAACGCGGATAGCCAAGCGCTGTCGAGTTCAAATGTTCCAGTCCACCGCCCGTATTCGATCGCAAATGAAGAATGAATGTGTAATCGTGGTAGGGCACTTCGCCACCCATCAGCTCAACTTCGGTCTCCACGATCTTCTTCACATCCGCGCGCACCTTTTCAGGCTCGTAGTTTCCGTCGCCATCGATCACGATCCGGTGCGGCACTCCCTTAACTTCGAAGGAGAGGGTTTTGAAGTTGCTTGCTTCAACCGGAGAATCGTAGAGAATGTCAAAATTCTCCGCGCGGAACGTATTCTTTGCCCCGGGCAGGGGCGGGAGTCCAGTCGCGACCTGCCACGGCTGCGGTGCGAGGACGTGCAAGGTCGAAGGCGCGTTCAGATACCCTTCGGGATACATCAGCAGGGTGGCGTTATTCCAAAATGCGTGGTCTGAATTAACTTCACTCGTTCTCACTGAAAGCTCGTTACAGTAAACGCGATAACTCGCGCGCCACTCAGGCGCGCCGCTGGTCACAATTCGCCACGAGTTTTTGTTCACCTTTACCCAGCTGAGCGCATGGCCCGCAGCGTCGGTCGCTTCAAAGTCCTGCACGTGGCGCTCAAATTCCCGGATCAGGTAAGAGCCGGGCGTCCAAACCGGCAGCACGAGGAGTGTTTCGTTTGTCACTGGTTCGGACGCGCCGTGTTTGATTTTGACCTCGACGTTCACCATGTGAGTGTGCGGCTTAGGCACGGAAACGGTGAAGGCGATTTCCGGCGCCGCGCCCGGTTGCTTGTTTTGAGTCACGGCTGAAAATGTCGTGCCCAGGATCACCAGCAGCACGCCCAGGGGACACGAGCCGTTTGCAAAATATCGCTTACGCTTTACGCGGTTCATCTGGCAGCCATGTTACTACGAAGAACTTCGACCAGCCTAAACCTGCCTCTATCTTCACGAGACTGGACACCTGTGTCGCAGTTGCGAGACTCTTTTGCGAAACTCTTAAGAGACAATCGTTGTGAATTTGTGTAAGGTCAGGGGAAACAAATGCCTGTCGTAGCTTGCAGCAAATGTGGAACTAAGAACCGCATCGACCCGCGTCATGCGGCTGAACAAATCGCTAAATGCGGTAAGTGTGGCACACCGCTCGACCTAAGCAGGATTGAAGACGCCTCGGCGGAAACGAAACCGCTGACAGTTACTGATGCGACTTTTCGGCAGGAAGTAATGGAGGCGAGCAATAGGCCGGTGCTGCTTGACGCCTGGGCGCCATGGTGCGGACCTTGTCGCATGGTGGGTCCAATCATGGAACAACTGGCCGCCGAGTCAAAAGGTCGTTATCGCATCGCCAAGCTAAACGTCGATGAGAACCCCATCACGGCGGCACAATTCCATATTCAGAGTATTCCCACAATGCTCATCTTCAAGAACGGAAAACTTGTTGACCGGCTCATTGGCGCGCAACCAAAACCAGCCATCGCCGCGCGGCTGCTGGCACACATATCAAGCGATAGGGGAAAAGGGTAACAGGGGAATAGGGAAATGGAATGAAGCTACTTGCGCCGTTCTCTGTCCCCCTATTGTCCTTTTCACCCTTTCCCCTTTTACCATTTTACTTCTTCCTCTATTCCCCTCTTTGCTTATTCCCCTGCTAATATCTGGGAACGCCATTCCAAGTCGCTAGCGTGAAAGGATTCTGCCGTGTTCAAAAAAATAATTTCGACGTCCGCATCATGGACCCCGGTTCCGATTAGATTGGCTCTGGCGGCAATCTTCTTTGCTCACGGCGCCGGGAAAGTGTTTGGCAGTTTTGGCGGACCGGGGTTGAACAACTTCATCAACTCCGGACCAGCCCCTTTTAGTTTTATGAAACCAGCCTGGTTGTGGTGGGGTGCGGCTGCTTTTGGCGAGTTGCTTGGGGCGATTCTGGTTTTTCTCGGCCTGCTCACTCGCGTAGGGGCTTTTCTCCTGGTCTGCACAATGCTGACCGCAATCATTGCTGTTCACGGGCCACACGGCTTCTTTGCCGACAAGGGCGGCTACGAATATCCGCTGGCCTTATTAGCCATGTCGCTGGCACTGTTGATCTCAGGCGGTGGTATGGCCTCAGTTGATCGCAATCTTTCCAGCGGCCGAAGAAGGTAAAGAACAGTGAATCGTGAATAGTAAATCGTAAATAGTTAAGACCGGCTGGTCGTTGCCAGTCGCTGAACTCGTTTTCGATCCTCTTAAGACATGCTCTTTCTATTCACTATTCACGATTTACTATTCACTGTTTTTTACGGTTTACGATTCACTATTTACTCTGCATGAAACGCTCTCCACTGGTCGTCATCTTCACGACAGTATTCATCGATCTGGTCGGCTTCGGTATCGTCATTCCGGTCTTGCCTTTCTATGCCGAAGGCTCACGGTTTAGTGCTACTCCTCGCACTGTCGGGCTGCTGTTCGCGTCGTATTCCGTCATGCAGTTGATTTTCTCGCCCATCCTCGGGCGACTCTCTGATAAGTATGGTCGCCGGCCCGTTTTGTTCTTGTCGATCATCGGCACAGGCATTGGCTTTTTGATACTTGGATTTGCCACGACGCTCTGGATGCTTTTCGTGGGACGCATCCTTGATGGCATCACCGGTGGAAACATCTCGACAGCGCAGGCTTACATTGCCGACATCACCACCAGGGAAGAGCGGGCGAAGGGAATGGGTTTGATTGGCGCGGCGTTTGGCCTGGGTTTTGTTTTTGGTCCAGCCATCGGCGGCATACTCAGTCACTGGGGTATTGCGGTGCCTTTTCTTTTTGCAGCCGGCTTATGTTTCGCAAATGCACTGCTGCTTTACTTCACTCTGCCTGAAACCGTTACGCCTGATCATCCGGCCCGGATCTCCGCGGCCGGCGGGCGCGGCCTGGCCCAGTTGATTCGATCGCTCCGGAACCCGCGTCTTGGCTACGTGCTCATCATCTACTTCATGTTCATCGTCGCCTTCTCAATCATGACGACGTCCTTTTCGCTCTACACAATGTTTCGCTTCGGCTACGACGCGCAGCACACCGGCTACCTCTTCGCTTACGTAGGCATCCTCGCGGTAATAGTGCAGGGCGGACTGATCGGGAAACTGGTCAAGCGTTTCGGTGAACTGTGGCTGGTGATTGTTGGCGCTTTCCTGTTTGCCGGCAGTCTTTTTGCTGTTCCCTTTGTAGGGCCCGAAGCGGGTGGACTAGTTGGACTGCTGGTTGGCGGCGGCCTGTTTTCAATCGGAAACTCGCTTTCTGCACCTTCGTTGACGAGTCTGGCTTCGAAGAGCGTGGGTCCGAGTGAACAAGGAAGCGTTCTGGGCGTAACGCAGTCGGTGGCGAGTTTGGCGAGGGCGGTTGGCCCAGCCCTGGCGGCGGTGTTAATACACAGCGCGATTGCCTACAGAGGCGCAGACGGCCAGCCCCACTTCATGAGCGATCACTCTTTGTTTGTTACCTTTTGGGTCGCATCAGCAATCATGATTGTGGCTTTGCTGCTGGCGATATATTTTGCGCGGCTTGAGTAGGACAGGCATTCCTGCCTGTCCAAAGTTACAAAAGATTTTGTCCCGGGAAAGGACAGGCAGGAATGCCTGTCCTACTTGGTCACAAACTGTCCCAACATGCCCTCAGGCTTGACGATCTCTTTCACCGCCGAATACGGCACCAGAACATTCTGCGGACCGGCAGCGTAGGCGGCCACCTGATAAGGATCAAACGTGATTCCCAATCCCTTCTTTGTGATAGTCCAGTTATCGTAGTTCATTAATTCCGCCCCGGCGCCTCGGTTAATCCAGTCGTCATCCAACGAAGCGTAGTCTCCTTGCGCCTTCGCCTGCTTCTTGAGTTCCTGAATGCAATAGGTCGAGAGGGTTTGCAAATATTTCGCCCCGGGCAGAAAGAGATCGGCAAGCTTGAGTGACTTCCCGTTTTTCAAGTCGAAGTTCACCACTTCCGTGTAGGAATTCGGATGCGCTGCCCCTGCGGAATAACTGCTTACAGTAAACTCGATGGCGATCAGATCGTCTTTGGCGAGTGCAACGTCGTAGTTGACGGTAATGTCGCTACCCAAAGATTCGTCAATAACCGGGTTCTCATCCGGAGCAAGCTCGTCCTCAGCTGAAGGCGTCATCTCCTTCTTAAAGTCGCTCGTTTTCCGATTAATCAAGTTACGAACGGTTTGATTAAACTTGTCGTAGTTGGGATCCGCGACTCCCGTCAACTGCGGATAGGCGGCGGAAATTTCGTACTTTAATTTCTTGTTTTTCTCTTTGATCTGCTTCGAAACAATCTCCGCGCCATTACTAAACTCAATCGGCTCCTGAAGCAGCGTAAACGCAGTCTTCTTTTCGCTGTTGGGCTTTGTCCAGTCGCCTTTGATTTCAACTGATCCATCACCATTCTGTTTCCAGACACCCTTGAACACTCCGGTCTGCTTGCCGGCTGGATCAAATTCCTCGAGTGTCACGTTGCCGTCTTTATCGATGCTGCCATGTAAATCAATTTTTGTTCCGACCTTCTGATAAAAATAGTTGCCGGCTAACTGCTCCCCGGCACGCACGAGCTTCATCTGCAAATCAAGCGCGTTGCCAATTGAGCCCTTGAAGAACCTGGTCTCCTCTACCGCCGCTACGCCACCTTCCGGATGCTGGCGCTCAGTGCCTTCCGCCGGCGTTGCTGTGGCCCCTTCTTTCGGGGCGGATCTTCGCCAGCAAGCCGTAGCTCCGAGAAACGCAATCAAGGCGAACACTATGACCAGTTGCTTTTGTAGATTCATGATCTTCGCTTTGCTCATCAGTCTGAGGCTGCGGATTCCGACCGTGCCGGATCAATCAATCCATTATCCACAATAGCTTCCCGAATATCTGCAAACGATAGCTGACAAAGCTTGCCGCCGGTGAACAGTTCGTTAAGGGTCACATCAGCGATCGCAAACGGCGGCCGCGGAAAGTTATTCAGTTCCTCGTCAGTCTCAAAACTAACCTCAGCCAAAACCAGGCCAAACAAATCACCGAGAAACATATCGACAGAAAATTGTCGCCCCTCGAAGTCAAAGCGGTAACGATTCTTGCGAATCTCGTTTGCATCAGAGACTGCGAGCGCTTCAACTTCCAAAGCGTTGAGATAGATATTGGTGATGATAGTACGCGACAGGTCTTCGTTATCCGGAGCAAACTTCTGCGTAAACTTTACGGTCCACTTGTTTGTTTGCGGGTCGCGCACTTTCCTGAGCCGTAGCCGCGTGCCGGTAATGTAGTTGTCGGTGATTTGTACGTGCGGACTGGCGCGAGTCAAACCTTCAGGAAGATCTTGCAGGAGGTAACGACGCTCGCGCTCGACGCGCGCATACTCGCTCTCGGCCGGGACGATCGTGTTTTGATCTGTGAGTTTGGCGACGCCCATTTGCAACCCTTGTAGAACTTGTTTTGCGAACCTTACATTTCACGCTGCGATATGTAAAGTTAACGAATTGCCTCATCTAAAACCCACTCCAAATGGGTATCGTTGCCTCATTTAAAAACCCACTCCAAATAGTAAGCAATTACCTTCGGTGTTTAGGGGAAACATTGGAGGTGGAGATGAGGTTAAAGA